>NZ_JBQJIK010000056.1:0-55632 GCF_052078665.1 Inquilinus sp. CA228
GCCGGCGTCGTCATCGACGGCGCCATCCTCAAGGCCGCCTGATCCACACCATCCCGAGGACCTGATCAGTCCTCGCGGAAGCAGGTGGACGGACCGATCCCGGACATGGCGCCCGCCAAGGGCCGAGGTCAAGAATGGTGCCGTCCCCTGAGCCTCCCCCGACGCAAGCGGGATCATGGTACTGCCCTCCAACGGGCAACCGTATGTGAGTTGGACCTGGCCGCACCGCCGGCCGCGTCTCCCCAACACGGCTCAGGCCTGCCTTCCGGACTCCCTAATCCTCTCAACCAGGGCGACACACCATGCCGTAGCCTCTTCACCCGCTTGACACCAAACTCCCCATGTGAGCCCGGGCATGACAGAAATGGGTGGACGGGACCTCCTCAGATCGACGGATCGGCGTCTTCTCCAGCCCGCTTGGCCGAGCCGGCGAAGCTGGTGATGGCGAAGGACTCCAGCAGGTCGATCGCGGCGTCCACCGGCATTGCGCCGGTGTCGATCGTCAGGTCCGGCGTCTCCGGCGCCTCATAGGGCGCCGAGACCCCGGTGAAGCCCTGGATCTCGCCGCGGCGCGCCTTGGCGTAGAGGCCCTTGGGGTCGCGCTGCTCGCAGATCGCCAGGTCGGCCTTGACGAAGATCTCGCGGAAGCCGTCGCCGATCACGTCGCCGGCCAAAGCGCGGTGCCAGCGCTCGGGCGAGATCAGCGCCACGATCGCGATCAGCCCGGCCTCGGCAAACAGCCGCGCCACCTCGGCCGCGCGGCGGACATTCTCGGCCCGGTCCTCGGTCGAGAAGCCAAGGTCGCGGCCGAGGCCGGTGCGCAGCGAATCGCCGTCCAGCACCGTCGCCTGCCAGCCGCGGGCGAACAGGCGGGATTCCAGCGCCGTGGCCAGGGTCGACTTGCCGGCGCCGGACAGGCCGGTCAGCCAGACCACCCCGCCGCCATGGCCGTTGGCGATGCGCCGGGCGGCGGCATCGACCCGCCGCTCGGTCGGGAACAGCAGCCGGCTGTCGCCGGTGGCGTCGAGGATGGTGACGCCGCCCACCACGTCGTAGCCGTCGACCAGCACGCCGCGGCCGGTGCCGGGCAGATCGGCATGGCGGTCGAAGGCCATGGCGGTGCGGCCGACCACCTCGATCTCCGCCGTCTCGTTGCGCCGCACCAGCTCCGCCGTCCGGGTCTCGAGCGTGTGCACCTCGACCACATGGGCGATGCGCTCCACCGTCACCGTGTGCTCGGCGGCGGCCAGTCGCAGCGTCAGCCGGGCGCCGGGGCGCAGCGGCTCACGCGCCAGCCAGAACAGGCGCAGCTTCAGCCGGGTCGCGGTGGCCGGCGCCTGCTCGACCAGAGTCGCGATCTGGCCGCGCTCGACGAAGACCGGCGGGTCGAGCGTCAGCCCGACCGCCTGGCCGGCGCGGGCCGAGGTGATCTCCGCCGCCGGCCAGCTCTCGATCGTGGCGATGCGCGCGACCTTGCCCGAGGGGGCGAAGCGCAGGGTCTGGCCGACCGCGAGCGCGCCGCTCTCGATCCGCCCCGACACGATGCGCCGCTCGTCGAATTTGTAGACATCCTGCACCGGCAGGCGCAGCGGCTGGTCGGTCGCCGACGGCGCCGCCTCGAGCCCGTCCAGAGCCTCGACCAGCGACGGCCCGTCATGCCAGGGCATCAGCGCCGAGCGGGTGACGATGTTCTCGCCATGCCGGGCGGCCAGCGGCACCACCACCACGGGGGTGATGCCGACGCTGTTCAGATAGGCCGAGATCTCGTCGACCACCGCCTGGAACCGGGCCTGGTCGTATTCCACCAGGTCCATCTTGTTGATCGCCACCACCACCTGGGTGATGCCGAGCAGGCCGAGGATCAGGGCGTGGCGGCGCGACTGCTCCAGCGTGCCCTCGCGGGCATCGACCAGCAGCAGCGCCGCATCGGCCCCGGCGGCGCCGGAGACCATGTTCTTGAGGAACTCGGCATGGCCCGGCGCGTCGATCAGCACATAGCGCCGGCGCGGGGTGCGGAACTGCACCTCGGCCGTATCGATGGTGATGCCCTGGTCGCGCTCGGACTGCAGCGCGTCGATCAGGAACGACCATTCGAACGGCATGCCGCGCTTCTTGCTCATCGCCTCGACCGCCGTGACCCGCTCGGGGCCGAGCGCGCCGGTGTCGTGCAGCAGGCGGCCGATCAGGGTCGACTTGCCATGGTCGACATGGCCGGCGATGACGACGCGCAGGGTGCGGGCGGCGGCCAGCGCCGGGTGCAGGGCCACGATGCCGTCCATCCTACATGTATCCCGCGCTGCGGAGACGCTCAAAGCCGTCCTCGGTCTCGTTGTCGATGATGCGGCCGGAGCGTTCGGAGACCTTGGTGGTCTCGAGCTCGGCGATGATCGCCTCGATCGTGTCGGCGTCGCTGGCCACCGGCAGGGTGATGTTCTTCTCGCCCAGCGAGCGGTAGCGCAGCCCGTCCCTGGCCAGGTACAGCGGCACGATCGGGATGCCCTCGCGGTGGGTGTAGCGCCAGACGTCGATCTCGGTCCATTTCAGGATCGGGTGGATCCGGACATGGGTGCCGGGCTCGAACCGGGTCTTGTACTGGCCCCAGAATTCGGCCGGCTGGTCGGCCACGTCCCAGGCGCCCTCGAAGCTGCGCGGGCTGAACACCCGCTCCTTCGCCCGCGTGCCCTGCTCGTCGCGGCGGATGCCGACGATGATGCCCTCGAAACCCTCGCGGTGGACCACCGCCTTCAGCCCCTCGGTCTTGCGCGCCGCCGCCCGGCCGCCGGCCGCGAGGGTCGGGTCCATGTCCTCCTCCGGCGGGCAGTCCTCGATGATCAGCGGCAGGTTCCAGTCGCGCACCAGCTTGTCGCGGAACTCATAGACCTCCGGCAGCTCCATATGGGTCTCGAGCTGGATCAGCGGGAACGGGATATGCCCGAAGAACGCCTTGCGCAGCAGCCACAGGATCAAGGTGGAGTCCTTGCCGATGGACCACAGCAGCGCCAGCCGATCGATGCGGGCGAAGGCCTCGCGGAGGATGGTGATGCTCTCCGCTTCGAGTTCGTCGAGATGATTCATGGCCTAAAGGAACGTGACTGGGGAGGGATCGGCGGGGCGGTGGATACCGCATTCGGTCTTGTCTTGGCCAGACCAACGGCCGGAGCGCGGGTCTGCGCCCTGCGCGACCCGTTCGGTACAGGGCATGCAGCCGATCGACAGGAAGCCGTCGGCCTCCAGCGGATGGCGGGCCAGTCCCCGGCCCTCGAACTCCGCGGCGATCCGGTCGGGCGACCAGCCGGCCAGCGGGTTGATCTTGAAGCGGCCCTCATCGGCCGCCCATTCGACCGCCGGCAGGTCGGCACGGGTGAGCGCCTGGAACCGTTTGCGGCCGGTGATCCAGCCGCCGAAGCCGGACAGCGCCCGCTCCAGCGGCTCGACCTTGCGCAGCGCGCAGCACGCGTCCGGGTCACGCTGGAACAGCAGCAGGTCGGGGTCTCGTCTGGCGATCTCAGCGGGGTCAGGCCTGACCGAGCGCACATCCTCAAGTCCGAGCTGCGCGACCAGCCGGTCGCGGTAGCGCAGAGTCTCGCCGAAATGCCGCAGCGTGTCGAGGAAGACGACCGGCGTGGCCGGCGCGACCTCCGCCACCAGGGCCAGCAGCACCGCCGATTCGGCCCCGAAGGACGACACCAGCGCGACCCGCCCGAGCCTGGGATCCGCCAGCACCTTTTCGATCAGCGCACACCCGTCCAGCCCGGCGAAATCGGCGGCGATCAGCTCCTGATCGAGCTGCGAAGTGGCAGCGGCAGAGGCGGACATCGGGTGCTCATGCTCGGCAATTGCTCCTACTTTACTGTAAAATAGAGCGCATTTGCGGGTTGACTGTGTGTGAATCCGGAGACTAATGTCAACCATCAATTGTGGATAGAACGCCGCCGCCGATGTCCGCCGATCCGACCGCCGCTCCCGCGGCCCCGCCCAAGCTTTCCGCCGTCGAAGGCGTGAAGGAACAGAGCCGATTCCTGCGCGGTGGCATCGCCGCCGACCTTGCCACGCCCGGCATCTCGGTCACCGAGGAAAGCTATAACCTGCTGAAATTCCACGGTAGTTATGAGCAGTACGACCGTGACACCGCGACCGCGCGGAAGAAGCAGGGGCTGGAGAAGGAATACCAGTTCATGGTCCGCGCCCGCATCCCGGGCGGGCGGATCACGGCCGACCAGTATCTCGCGATGGACGCCATCGCCGACAGGTATGCCAACGGATCGGTGCGGATTACCACGCGCCAGGGCATCCAATTCCACGGCGTCGTGAAGGGAAACCTGAAGGCCACGATTGCCGACATCAACCACTCGATGCTGACCACCATGTCCGCCTGCGGCGACGTGGTGCGCAACGTCATGACCACCCCGGCGCCGATCCGCGACGCGGTGCATGGCCGGCTGGAGGCGGATGCCCGCTTCCTGTCGACGCGGCTGCTGCCGAAGAGCCGGGCCTATTACGAGCTGTTCCTCGACGAGGAGAGCCAGGCGCCGGCCGAATCAGTCGACGAGCCGCTGTACGGCACGACCTACCTGCCGCGGAAGTTCAAGATCGGCCTGGCCGTGCCCGAGGACAACACGGTCGACATCCTGACCCACGACCTCGGCATCCTCGCCGTGTTCGAGGGCGACCATCTGCTCGGCTACAACCTCAATCTCGGCGGCGGCCACGGCCTGACCCACACCAAGCCCGGCACCTATGCCCGCATGGGCTCGCCGATCGCCTCGGTCGGTCCGGGCGAGCTGCTGCAGGGCGCCGAGGCGGTGATCCGCCTGTACCGCGACCACGGCAACCGCGCCGACCGCAAGCGCGCCCGGCTGAAATACGTGCTCGACGACATGGGCCTGGACTGGACCCGCAAGGAGCTGGAGCGCCAGTTCGGCCGGGTCCTGGCCGACCCGCTGCCGCACGCGCCGTTCCAGGTGCCCGACCATCTCGGCTGGCACGAGCAGGGCGATGGCCGCTTCTGGCTGGGCCTGCCGGTCGCCAGCGGCCGGATCCAGGACGGGCCGCAGATCCGCCTGCGCACCGCCCTGCGCACCCTGTTCGAGAACTGGGCCAAGCCGGCGGTGCTGACGCCGCAGCAGGACATCCTGATCGCCGACATCGCGGCGAATGAGCGCGACGAGATCGAGGCGCATCTGCGCAGCCACGGCGTGGTCTTCGCCGAGGACCTGACCGCCGTCCGCCGCTGGGCCCTGGCCTGCCCGGCCCTGCCGACCTGCGGCCTGGCCCTGTCGGAGGCCGAGCGCATCCGCGAGCCGCTGATCGATTCGGTCGAGGCCGTGCTGCGCAAGCACGGGCTGATCGAGGAGCGGATCAGCATCCGCATCACCGGCTGCCCCAACGGCTGCGCCCGCCCCTATGCCGGCGATATCGGCCTGGTCGGCCGCACCCCCGGCACCTTCGCCCTGTTCGTCGGCGGCGATTTCGAGGGCACCCGGCTGAACGCCAAGCTGACCGAGAAGGTGCCCGAGGCGGCGATCGCCGACACGCTGGACCCGCTGCTGGGCGCCTTCGCGCAGGACCGGCAGCCGGGCGAGGGCTTCGGCGACTGGTGCCATCGCCAGGGCATCGACAAGCTCGCCACGCTGCTGCCCGGCGGGAAGGCGCTCTGATGCTGCCGATTTCCCTGTGCCCCGAGGCGGTGCCGGTCGCCCTGGTCGGCGCCGGCGACAAGGCGGTGCACCGCCTGGCCCAGCTGGACGAGGGCGGCTTCACCGTCGCCGTGTTCTCGGACGCGCCGTCGCCCGATCTCGTGCTCGCCGCCGGCGACCGGCTGCGGCGGCGCCTGCCGACCGCAACCGATCTTGGCGCCCAGCGGCTGCTGCTGGTGGCCGATCTGGACGAGGGCCGCGCCGCCAACCTCGCCCTCCTCGCCCGCCGCCTCGGCCTGCTGGTCAATGTCGAGGACCGCACGGCTTTGTGCGACTTCCACCTGCCGGCGATCGTCCGCCGCGGCGACCTGGTGGTGGCGATCTCGACCGGCGGGCAGAGCCCGCGCCTGGCCGGCCGGCTGCGCCTCGCCGCCGAGCGGCTGATCCATCGCGACTGGGGCGTCCGCCTCGCCCGGCTCGGCCTGCTGCGCTCCGAGCTGCGGGCCCAGGGCAAGGGCCCGACGGAGATTTCCCGCGCGGTCGATTCGGTGATCGACCGCGAAGGTTGGCTCGGCCGGCCGGGAGCCTGAGCGGTCAGACGCCCCGCCGGGCGATCAGGACGGCCCCCACCACCAGCAGGATCGCGCCGAGGACCGGCAGCCGCTGGGCCGAGAGGGTTTGGGCGCCGGGCTTCAGCTGGTCCGCCGCCAGCCCGGCCACCAGCTGGCTCGCCACCAGGATGGCGATGGTGGGCGCCGCCCCCAGCCGCTGGTAGCCGAGGATCCCGGCGAAGACGAAGAACGAGCCGAGCAGCCCCGGCAGGAACGCCCAGGGGCGCAGGGCCGACACCGCCTCGGCCACGCCGCCCGTGCCGTTGCGGAGCAGCAGCAGGGACAAGAGCAGCGTCAGCCCGACGGCGGAGTTGATCACCAGCGCGACCAGCACGGTCGAGGCCGACAGCGTGATCCGCACCATCAGCAGGTTCTGCAGCACCAGGCACAGCCCGGCCGTGGCCAGCAGCGCGACCGTGGCGGCGGCGCCCATCAGGCCCGGCCCTCCGGACCGGCGCGGCCGTCGAGCCGCAGCTGCAGGAAGGCCAGGTCGAGCCACCGGCCGAATTTTGTCCCCACCTCGCGCATCACCCCCGCGGGCTCGAAGCCGAGGCTCTCATGCAGCCGGATCGAGCCGGCGTTGCCCGCCTCGATGCCGGCGACCATGACGTGCTTGCCCAGGGCCTTCGCCCGGACGATCAGCTCCAGCATCAGCGCCTTGCCGATCCCGCCGCCGCGCCGGTCGCGGTGGACATAGACCGAATGCTCGACGGTGTGGCGATAGCCGTGCCAGGCGCGCCAGTCGCCGAAGGAGGCGTATCCCGCCACCCGGCCGTCATCGTCGACCGCCACCAGCACCGGATAGCCGAGGCGCCGCCGCTCCGCCAGCCAGGCGGCGCGGTTCGCCGCATCGACCACGGACTCGTTCCAGATCGCGGTCGTGTGGGCCACGGCGTCGTTGTAGATCTCCAGGATGCCGGCGATGTCGCCGGCCTCGGCGTCGCGAATGCGCATCTCACCCTCACGACAATGGACAGTCCGTAGATAGGACTGACCCCCGGCTTTGTCCATTTTAGTGATACGCATTGCTCATATAGTCCACTATAGTAGCACGCATGGTGGGCCCAGACGGCATCGACCGGCGCATCGGCGCCCGCATCCGGATCGAGCGGGAGAGCCGCGGCTGGTCCCTCTCCGACCTGGCCGTGCGCGCCGCCGTCTCCCGCGCCATGGTGTTCAAGGTCGAGCGCGGCGAGAGCAGCCCGACGGCCAATCTGCTCGGCAAACTGTCCGGCGCCTTCGGCCTCAGCATGTCGGCGCTGATGGCGCGGGCCGAGATGCAGCAGGGCCGGCTGTCGCGACGGGCCGACCAGCCGGTGTGGACCGACCCGCAGACCGGATATCTGCGCCGGCACGTGTCGCCGCGCACCGACCTGCCGCTCGACCTCGTGCGGATCGAGCTGCCGGCCGGGCGCGAGGTGCCGATGCCGGCCTCGGCCTATGCCTTCCAGCGCCAGCTGATCTGGGTGCTGGAGGGCGCGCTGGTGTTCGTCGAGGGCGCGGTGCGGCACGAGATGCAGGCGGGCGACTGCCTCGAGCTCGGCCCACCCGTCGACTGCATCTTCCGGAACGAAAGCGATCGCCCCTGCACCTACGCCGTCGTGGTGCTGCGCCAGCCCTGACGCCTCAAGCCTTGTCGAGCGGGAAGCCCCTGAACGGCTTGATCTCCTTCAGCACGAACATGGTCTGCATCTCCTTGATCCCGGGCAGGCGGCGCACCACCGCCATGGCGAAGTCGGCATAGCTGTCCAGGTCGGGGGCGACGACCTGCAGCAGGAAGTCCGAATCGCCGGCAATGCTGTAGCAGGCGACCACCTCGGGCAGCTGCCGGACGCTCTCGGAAAACTCCTCCGCCTCCGCCTCGCTGTGGCTGTCGATCCTGACCCGGATGAACGCGAGCACGCCGAGGCCGATCCGCCGCCGGTCCAGCAGCGCCGCATAGCCCTGGATGACGCCGTCCTCCTCCAGCTGGCGGACCCGGCGCCAGCAGGGCGAGGTCGACAGCCCGACCTCGGCCGACAGCGCCTGGTTGGTCAGCCGGCCGTCCTGCTGCAGGGCGGCGAGGATGCGGAGATCGACCGGTTCGAGCATGATCTGCCTTTAAGAGAATACTTCTCGGTAGATCCTACCAGAAACCTAGATAGACGACGCAAGGATAGGCAGGATCGACCAGCCGACGCGATGTATCCTGCCGCGCAGACCGCATCGAAGGCCGCCATGACCCAGGATCTCCGCCTCGCCATCGTCGTGAACCCCGGCCTGCCGCTCGGGCTGATCGCCAACACCGCCGGCGCCATCGCCATCGGGCTGGGGGCCCGGCTGCCGGCCCTGGCGGCACGGCAGCTGACCGACCGCCACGACCGCACCATCGACATCAGCTCGAACCAGCCGGTGCCGGTACTGCAGGCCGATGCGGCGGCGATCCGGGCGCTGCTGCTGAAGGCGCTGGCCCAGCCGGGCGAGCGGGCGGTGGTGCCCTTCCCGGCCTTCGCCCGGTCGCTGCACGCCTATGCCGAGTACGAGGCCGCCTTCCCAGGCCGTGACCTGGGCGAGGAGGCGATCGACGGGCTGGGCCTCGCCGGCCCGTCGAAATGGGTCAAGTCGCTGACCGGCGCGCTCAAGCTGCTGCGGTAACCTTCGCCTCGCGCCTAATCCGGATCCTCCGGCCATTGCCGGGCGTGCGTGGGGATGATCACGCCGGGCAAGGCCCGGCTGGTCCAGATGTGGACGGCGTCGCTGAGATCGAGCGGCTCGTCGAGGGAGCCGCCCTTGATGCAGATCTCGTCCTCCCGGTCCTTGTCGCCGTCCCAGAGGCGCGATCCGCAGGTCGGGCAGAAGAAGGAGACGATCGGCCACCCCGATTTCGCCGGCCGCGACCAGCGGCTGAGCTCGCCGCCGAGCAGGCGAAGATCGGCGCTGCGGAAGAATGCCGAGATCCCGAAGGCCGAGGCCGACTGCTTCCGGCATTCGCGGCAGTGGCAGACATACAGGCCGAGCGGCGGCCCGGTGAGCTCGTAGCGCACCCGGCCGCATTGGCAGCCGCCGGTGAGGGGCGTTCCGGCCATGGATCAGACCCTCAGTTCGCCGCCGGGACCGGGCAGCTCATGTCGCCTTCCTCGCAGTTGAGATAGGCCTTGAAGTCCTCGATCCGGCTCTTGGTCTGGCCGTCCAGGCACATCGCGTGGATCATCGGCGCGGCGGTGCCGCCCGCGACGGCGGAGGCCTGGAAGTCGCATTCGGCGTCGCGGAAGGACACCCAGGCGCGCTGCGTGGCCACCAGCAGCCTGGTCGTGTCCGGATCGTCCTTCAGCCGGCCCTGGATCTCCTTGTAGAGCTTGTTCAGCTCGGCATCCGAGGTCTTGAACGCCTTGCCGTAGCATTCGTTCAGATCCGCCTGGCCCTGGGCGCTGTCGCAGTCGTCGGCCTGCGCGCGGGCCGGGCCGGCGACGGCCGCAACCGCCAGAAGGGCGACGAGACCGGCGAGTGAAGCACGCATGGACGATCTCCCCATCCTCGGCAGAAATTCTGTCGTCATGCCGGAGTCGTAGCGACTTCCGGGACGACCTGCCAACAGGGAGTCCGCTACGAGCGAAACATCGATCGGCCCGCCGGCTCAGTCCTCCGCGGCGAAATAGCGGCCGGGGGTGACGCCGAAGGCCTTGCGGAAGCCGGCGACGAAGGCGCTCGGCCCCTCATAGCCGAGGCGGTCGGAGACCTCGCCGACCGGGGCGCCGAGCGACAGCCATTCCACCGCCTTCAGCAGCCGGGCCTGGCGCCGCCAGGCGCGGAAGCTGAGGCCGGTCTCGGACCGGAAGTGCCGTTCGAAGGACCGCTCCGACAGCGCCGCCCGTCGTGCCACCTCGGCCAAGTCGTCGGTCCGGGCCGGATCGGCCGCCAGCTCGGCCACGGCGCGCCGCAGCCGGGCGGATTGCGGCATCGGCAGGTGCAGCGGCGCGATCGGCTCGGTCACCAGCTGGTCGAGGATGACGCCGACGATCCGCCCCGCGGGGCCGCCGGTCGCGGCGTCGCGCGGATAGCCCAGCAGCGTCAGCACCAGCTCGCGCAGCAGCGGCGACAGCCGGATCACCGACGGGTCGCGCGGCAGGTGGCGCACCGCCTCGGGCCGCAGGAACAGGTAGCGCAGCGCCGAGCGCTGCAGATAGGTGACGGCGTGCGGCACGTCCGGCGGGATCCACAGCGCCCGCTCCGGCGGCACCACGAAGCTGCCGCGCCCGGTCTCGACCGTCACCGAGCCGGAGACGATGTGGAACAGCTGGGCCCAGCGGTGGCTGTGCGCCTGGAAGTGCAGCCCGGCCTCGACCTCGCCGGCGAAGGTGAGGACGGGGGCCGGATAGTCCTCCGCCGCCGGCCGGTCGAGATCGGGATGGATCAGATTGTCCGGATGGGTCATGGCGACTCGGATACAGAACTCCGGCCAATGGCGCCAGAGGCTTGGCGACTCGAACACATAAATCGGCGGAGTGGCGCTAACACGAAAATCGGCCCTGGATCTAGTGTGACGCCGGTGACAGCGATCCCCCGCCCGACCGAGCCATCGTCGGGATCGACATCCAAGGAGATTCGGCGATGACCACGATCATTTCATCCCGCGAGTCGCGGGCACCGGCCCCCCGGCCGACGATCCTGGCGACGGCCGCCGCCCGCAGCATCGCCTGGGTCCGGCATCAGCTGCGGCTCCGGCGGGACACCGGGATGCTGCTGGCGCTCAGCGACCACCTGCTCGCCGATATGGGCGTCCACCGCGACCAGGTCGGGCGGGCCGTGCGCGACAGCACTCGGGCGGAGCGAGGGCCGCGGTGACCGGCCTCAGCCGCGGCCGGTCAACCGCAGCCGGAAGCGGAACTGCAGCGTGCCCTCGCACCACATCGGGAAGTTGGTGCCCCATTTGTTGTTGTGCAGGTTGATCCGCACGCCGCCGGAGAAATCCGGCAGGCCGGGGGCGAAGGGCATGAAGGGCGAGGCGGCCGGCGCCGCCAGCGGCGCATCGGGCGACTGGAGCAGGGCGGTGCCGCCCTCCGCCAGCCGGCCGCGGATGCCGGACACGGCCTGCAGCTGGCCGCCGCCCCTGGGCGTGATGCGGTCGGCCGGCTGCCACAGCCCCATCTTGCGGTAGTCCCAGCCCTCGATTCCGGCCGGGGTGAAGCCCAGGAAGCTGGCCTCCGGCATTCGGTTCGCCGGCTTGTCGCGCAGCACAAGCACGAGCTCAAGGCCGTCGCCGGCCGCCGCGATCCGCAGCTCCGCCCGGCGCGGGGCACCGAACACCGCATGCGCCTCCGCCGGCAGATCCAGCAGCAGCGTCGCCCCCGATCCGTCCCGCGCCAGCCCGGCCAAGCGCGGCCGCCAGGCGGCGGAGCGCGCGGTCCGCGCCCGCTCCAGCCCCGGCTTGCCGTGGTCGAGCAGCGCCCATTCGATCCGCTGCGTCAGGTAGACCTGCATATAGGCGGCGACGTCGGCCGCGTCATAGCTCTCGTAGGCATAGGCGATCAGGCTGCCGCCGATCCCCTCCAGCATCCGGCCGTCCGGGGCGGTGAGCCTGGCGATGGCCCCGGTCGTGCCGTCGACGCCCAGCCGCCACTGGCCGGCCCGAATCTCGACGATTCCAGCCGCCGGCGCGTCCGCCGCGACCGGGTCGCCCGGCCGCAGCTCGGCCAGGGCCTGCTCCGCCGCCGGGCGGTCGGCCGGGGACAGCGCGTCCACGGCCGCATCGAGATAGAAGCGCTGCTCGGCCCAGGAGCTCTCGGCGAAGCGGAAGCGCGGGTCGAGGCGCCGCGCCGCCTCGAATTCCGGCCGGTCCCACGCCGCCTCGTCGCGCAGGAAGGTCTTCACATCGACGCCGCAGGTGTGCTCGGCGACCATCGCCAGGCGCCGGCCGAAGGCGAGGCGGCGGTCGTCCAGCCCCTCCACGGCGAAACGGTCATAGACCCGCTGCAGCGCCAGGAACCGCGCGGTCTTCTCCGGATCGCTGGCGCTGCCATGGATCCAGCTGTCGCCGATCTCGCGGTCGACCACCGGCAAGCGCTCGCGCTCCGGCCAGACCGCCGCGGCGAAATCGTCCAGGGTCGAGGCCCGGATCGCGGTGCCGGGATTCGCCGCCCGCAGCTCGCGATGGCATTCCGCCGCCGCCGAGATGCCCTGCGGCCCGACATTGTCCGAGGTGTGGGCGAAGCTCAGGCCCTGGTCCATCCCCTCGGGGAAGAAGGTGGCGCCGTAGCTGCTCTGATAGGCCACCAGCACCTCCTCGCCCGACGGCGCGCGCCAGCGGAACAGCGGCGGCACCTCCGGCAGGGTCGAGGCCGAGTTGACGCCGATATGCAGGAAGCGGATGCCGGCCTCGGCCAGGATCGGCACGATGCCCAGCGGGTGGCCGGGCACGTCGGTCATCTTGGCGGCGATGGTGCTGGTGCCGAAGCGGCGGTCCAGCGCCTGGGCGTAGGACAGGCCGGCGCGGAACAGCGCCGGCGACATCAGCTCGGTGTGGGTGGTGAAGGGCAGGCCGTGCCAGCGGATCAGCCCGCGCTCGATCGCCCGCTCCAGCCGCCGCACCTGGTCGCGCGGCTGGGTCTCCAGATGGTCCCAGATCAGCCAGGCGCCGGTGGTCCAGACGAACATGCGCTGCGCCGGGTCCTCGGCGAAGAAATGCTCGCCGGTGTCGATCGCGCGCGGGATGAACACCTCGTGGTATTCCCGCCGCACCGTCTCGGCCAGCTGGGTGAAGCCGATGTCGAGATGCGTCTTGAAGACGAGGTGGATCGTCCGGCCGGTCATCGTCTCATCCATGATGGCGTGATGGGTCAACCCACAGTGCTGCGGACGACCAGCTTGGTGCGGATCGTCTCGACCAGCGGCGGGGCGCCGCGATTCTGCAGGCGCTGCAGGATCAGCCGCACCAGCGCGGCCACCCGCTCCTCGACGTCGATCTTGATTGTGGTGAGGTCGTAGCTGCGCCAGGCGGCCTGGTCGATGTCGTCGAAGCCGACGACGCTGACCTCCTCCGGCACCTTCCGCCCCAGGGCGTGGCGCAGCGCGTCGAGCGCGCCGAAGGCGCTGACGTCGTTGGCGGCGAACACCGCCTCGGCGCCGGGCCCGCCGCGGAACAGCTCGATGGTGGCGTCATGGCCGCGCTGATAGCTGAAATCGCCCTCGACCACCGCGGCCGGCGGCAGGCCGCGCGCCGCCAGCACCTGCTGCAGCGTGCGCAGCCGCGCCGTGTTGGCCTGGGCCTTGGGGTTGCCGGCCAGATAGGCGAAGCGCCGGCGGCCGAAGCCGGACAGAAGGGCCACCGCCTGCTCGATGCCGTCGCGCTGCAGCACCCGCAGGCAGTCGAAGCGGTGCATCCCCGATTCCGGCGGCGGGCCGGGGTCGGTGGCCTCGTTCGGATAGTCGACATAGACCGGCACCGCCTGGTCGAAGGCGCGGTGCAACTGGTCGGGCGGCACGTTCTCGGTGAACACCACCACGCTGTCCGGGTTGTAGGCCCGCATGTAGGACAGCAGCTTCGGGTCCAGGCTGCGGTCTATCCGGGTCTTGAACAGCAGCGTGGCGAAGCCGCGGTCCTGCAGCGCCGTGGTCAGCGCGTCGATCTCGAGGCTCTCCCACGGGCTGCAGACATGCGGCACGATCACCCCGACCAGATGCGACCGCTGCGTGGCCAGCGCCCGGCCGGCCATGTTGGGGACGTAGTTCATCTCCTCGGCGATGCGCAGCACCAGCTCGCGCTTGTCGGCCCGCAGCGGCGCCTTCGGGTTGAACGCCCGCGAGACCGCGGCGCGCGACACCTTGGCCCGGTCCGCCACGATCTCGGCGATGGATTGTCTCTGGTCCTCTCGTGCCACCTGCGCCTCAACCGACTGAAATCGCTTTCATCCACACTGGGCAGACGGCATGGGGCTGTCAAGCATGGTTGCGCGGAAGTTTGGCAGGATCCCTCGCATTCCAACGATCCTCGGGCGGAGTGCGGCGATGTTCAGAGACCGAAACGATCGCGATTGACGGAAAACTGAAAGCGTGTTCACTTCTGCTCGAAGCCGCATCCCGCCTGAAGGATGCGCCGCCATGGGAGGCCACAGCGCATGACCGCACATCGCCTGGGAATTCTCACCGCCGGCCTGCTCGCGACCCTGTCCTGGGGTGCGCCGGCGCAGGCCGCCGACCTGTCCATCGTCTGCCGCTGCGTCGAGGGCGGCGTGAACGCCGAGCTGGCGACCTGGATCAAGACCTGGGTCATCCCCGAATTCGCCAAGACCCCGGCCGGCGCCGGCTCGACCGTGACGCTGAAGGAGTTCGGCGGCACCGACGAGCAGTTGACGCAGCAGCTGGCGCTCGACTTCTCCACCGGCGCCGGCGCCGACGTCTCCGGCTTCGACGGCTTCCTGATCCCCAGCTTCGTCGAGGGCGGCCTGCTGAAGCCCCTGAACGAGATCGCCGGCTCCGAGGTCGATGGCTGGGACGGCTGGCCGCACATCTCGGCCGGCGCCCAGGCGCTGATGTCCTACCAGGGCAAGCGCTTCGGCCTGGCCGAGGGCACCGATGTCCGCGTCATCTTCTACCGCCGCGACCTGCTTACGAAGGCCGGGCTGAAGGCCGAAGGCTGGCAGCCGGCCAGCTGGGACGATGTCCTGGCCACCGCGCGGGCGCTGAAGAAGGCCGATCCGGACAGCTTCCCGCTGCAGATCAACGCCGGGGTCTCGATGGGTGAGGCCACCACCATGCAGGGCTATTACCCCCTGATCCTCGGCGCCGGCGAGGCGCTGCAGGACAAGGACGGCAAGTGGATCACCGCGAGCCCGGCGATCCTGGCGGCGCTGAAGCTGTACAAGACCGTCTATGTCGACGAGAAGCTGGGCGACCAGCGGGCCCAGCTGCTGGCCGACGGCCGCAACCGCAGCTTCGCCAATTTCCGTGACGGCAAGACGGCGATGCTGGTCGAGGGCGACTGGTTCTACCGCTCGGTCACCGCGCCGGGCAGCGAATTCGCCGTCGCCGACCGCGACCAGACCATGGGCTGGGCCAAGATCCCGGCCGAGGCCGCCGGCCGCGGGCTGGACGGGCGCGACTTCGTCACCATCTCCGGCGGCACCGGCTTCGTGCTGAACCCGAACACCCAGAACCCGAAGCAGGCCTGGGCGCTGCTGGCCTTCATGAACAGCCGGCCGGCGCTGACCGCCTATCAAGGCTTCTCGGAGCGGATCCGCATCCGCGACGACGTGCCGGTGCCGAACTCGACCTTCCTGCAGGACACCGCCAAGGCGCTGCTGCCGATCACCACGGCACGGCCGAACGACCCGAACTACGAGAAGGTGTCGGCCGAGCTGCAGCGCATGACCGAGGCCGTGGTCTCCGGCAACGCCACGCCGGAGGAGGCGATGGCCCGCTACGGCGCCGCCGTGAAGAAGATCGTCGGCGAGGCCAACACCGCCAGCAAGAGCTGAGGATGGGGCAGGGACGGATCGGCATCGTAGGTTGGGTTCGCGTGCGCGAACCCAACATCCATCCGGCCGAGCCCACGTCAATGTTGGGTTCGCATCCGCGAACCCAACCTACGTCTGCGCTACCCCCTCCCGCGAGGGGAGGGGGAGAATAGTGGAGAAGCGCGCCACCCTGCTCTCCGCCCGGTCCGGGGCCGCCTTCATGGTCCCGGCCGGGGTGCTGGTCGGGCTGTTCGTCGTCGTCCCGTTCTTCTGGATCATCGCGGTCAGCTTCACCAACCGCACGCTGCTGGGCCGCACCGCGCTGCATCCCGATTTCGTCGGGCTGCAGAACTACACCTCGCTGTTCGACGGCAGCGCGTTCTTCGCCCCCGGCGAGTTCGGCGCCTCGCTGATCCTGACCGTGCAGTTCGTGCTGCTCTCGGCCCTGATCGGCCAGGCGCTGCTGGGCCTGCTGCTGGCTTGGCTGCTGCAGAATATCCATCCGGCCCTGAAAGCAGCGGTGCAGGCGGCGGTGGTGGCGGCCTGGATCCTGCCGGAGGTGGTGATCGGCTTCGCCTGGTTCGCCTATCTCGACCGCGACGCCGGCACGCTGAACGGCATCCTCGGCACGCTCGGCCTGCCCCGGCCGGACTGGCTCCTGGAGATGCCGTTCCTGGCGATCGTCGTGTTCAACACCTGGCGCGGCACCGCCTTCTCGATGATGCTGTTCTCCTCGGCGCTGCAGTCGATCCCGCCGAGCTATTTCGAGACCGCCAACGTGGTCGGCGCCTCGTCCTGGCAGAAGCTGCGCGACATCGCCCTGCCGCTGATCCGCGGCCATGTCGTCACCGACCTGATCCTGGTGACGATGTGGACCTTCAACGTGTTCACGCCGTTCCTGCTGACCGGCGGCGGCCCCTCCTTCCGCACCGAGATCCTGTCGATCTACACCTACCAGCTGGCCTTCAAGCATTTCGAGTTCGGCCGCGGCGCCGCGGTCGGCGTCGTCATCATGCTGATCAACCTGGCCTTCGCGCTGGTCTATCTCGGCCTGGCGCGGCGCCGCCGGGCCGCGGCGGAGCATTGACATGGCGCTGCGCCCCCTCCTCCTCCGCATCCTGTTCGCCGGCCTGGCGGCGCTGATCGGCCTGGTCTTTGCCCTGCCGCTGCTGTGGTTCGTGCTGGCGCCGTTCAACGCGCGGGCGGAGCTGGGGCTGGCGGTGCCGGACCCGTTCACCCTCGGCAACTTCGCCAAGGCGTTCGAGAACGGCTTCGCCATGCGGGCGCTGCTGAACAGCCTGATTCAGAGCGTCGGCGGCGTCGCCCTGGTGACCGCTGCGGCGACGCTGGCGGCCTATGCCATGTCGCGCGCGCCGGTGCCGGGCAAGGGCCCGATCACCTACCTGCTGCTCTTGTTCTCCTCGGTCGTCTCCGGCTCCGCCGCCATGGTGCCGATCTTCCTGATCGTCAGCGCCATCGGCCTGGTCGACACCCATGTCGCGGTGATCCTGGTCTTCGCCGGCGGCCTGCTGCCGACCGCGATGTTCATCCTGCGCGACTTCATCGACGGGCTGCCGCGCACCTACGAGGAATCGGCGCTGGTCGCCGGCGCCTCGCCGCTGCGCGCCTTCTTCGACGTCGCCCTGCCGGTGATCCGCCCCGGCGTCGTGGTCGTCGCCGTCTGGGCCTTCGTGCAGATCTGGGGCAGCTTCCTGATCCCCTTCGTCCTGCTGCGCAGCGAATCCCGCATGCCGGCGGCGCTGGCGATCTACTCCTACTATTCCGAGGCCGGAACGCCGGTGGTCACCCTCCTCTCGGCCTATGCCGTTGTCTATTCGGCGCCGGTGGTGGCCCTCTACCTCTTCGTCAGCTGGAAGTTCGGCTTCCGATTCTTCGGCGGCATCAAATCGTGAGCGGGCGGGAGATCCGATGGCTTCTGTAACGCTGGAGAAGGTCCAGAAGGCCTTCGGCGAGCTGACCGTGGTGCGCGACATCAACCTCGACATCGGCGACGGCGACTTCGTCTGCCTGCTCGGGCCCTCGGGCTGCGGCAAGACCACGACGCTGCGCATGGTGGCGGGGCTGGAGCAGCCGACCGCCGGCCGCATCCTGATCGGCGGCGCGGACGTCACCCGCAAGCCGCCGAGGGAGCGCAACCTGTCGATGGTGTTCCAGGACTATGCGCTGTATCCGCACATGTCGCTGGGCCAGAACATCGGCTATCCGCTGAAGGTCCGCGGCGCCCCCGTGGAGGCGCGGCGCGGCCGGACCCAGGAGGTGGCCGACATCCTGCAGATCGGCCATCTGCTGGACCGGCTGCCGTCGCAGATCTCCGGCGGCCAGCAGCAGCGCGCCTCGCTGGCCCGGGCCCTGGTGCACCCGTCGCAGGTCTATCTGTTCGACGAGCCGCTCTCCAACCTCGATGCCAAGCTGCGGCTGGAGGCGCGGGCCTTCCTGAACCACCTGCAGCGCGACATCGGCATGACCGCGGTCTACGTCACCCACGACCAGGCCGAGGCTATGGCGCTGGCCACAAGGGTGGCGGTGATGGAGGCCGGACAGGTGGTGCAGTACGCGCCGCCGCTCGAGGTCTATCGCCGCCCGGCCACCACCTTCGTCGCCGGCTTCGTCGGCAATCCGCCGATGAACCTGGTGCCGGTCGAGGCCGTGCTGCAGGACGGCGCGGCGTCGCTGGCGGCCGAGGGGCTGGAGGCCCCGCCCCTGCCGCCGTGGGACGCGCTGGCCCGGGCGATCGACCGCAGCGGCCGGCTGACGCTCGGCATCCGGCCGGAGCATCTGGGCATCGCCGGCGACGATTCCGGCTGGCGCCTCTCCGGCGAGCTCTTCGCCAATGAAGGCATGGGGCCGGAAAGCCTGGTGACGATGCTGCTGCCGGGCGAGCGGCGGGTCACCGCCCGGATCTTCGGCGACGATCCGCTGAGCCTCGGCCGCGACGTCCGGCTCGGCTTCCGGGCCGAGGATCTCGTGCTCTTCGACGCCGAGGGCCGACGCATCCCGGGTCCGCGGGAGGCGCCGTGACGCTGGCCCAGGCGCTGACCGTCCGGGTCGCGGCCACGGAAGGCCCCTACCGCCCGGTCCCGGTCGAGATCCCGCCCGGCACCACCCGGATCGACGTTGCCATGGCCTATGCCAAGGTGGGCGACTGCATCATCGACCTCGGCCTGCTGGACCCGCGCGCCACCGCCTTCCCCAGCCCGGCCGGCTTCCGCGGCTGGAGCGGCGGCGCCCGCGACGGCTTCTTCGTCGCCACCGACGACGCCACCCCGGGCTATGTGCCGGGGCCGATCCCGGCCGGGACCTGGACCATCCTGCTCGGCCTCTACCGCGTGCCGCCGGGCGGCGCCGAGGTGGCGCTGACCCTTCGCCTCGACGACGCGCCCCGCCCCGACTGGTCGCCGGAGCCGGTGGCCGATGTGCGGGATCCGGCGCCCGGCTGGTACCGCGGCGACCTGCACTGCCACACCCATCACAGCGACGCGCGGGGGGCGCCCGAGCTGCTGCACGAGGCAGCGCGTCTGGCGGGGCTGCGCTTCCTGGCCGTGACCGACCACAACACCACCACGCAGCGCCGCTATTTTTCCCCACGCAGCAGCAGGGAGATCGTCTTCATCCGCGGCGAAGAGATCACCACGGCCGAGGGCCACGCCAATGTCTTCGGCGCCGAGGGCTGGATCGATTTCCGGATGACGGCGCCGGCCGACGCGCACCGGCTGGCGGCCGCCGCCCATCGCGCCGGCGGGCTGCTGTCGATCAACCACGACAAGCCGCCGATCCCGTGGCGGCACGAGCTGCCGATGCTGGACTGCATGGAGGCCTGGCAGTCGCACTGGTTCACGGGCAACTGGATCTCCCTGGCCCGCTATGACGAGCGACTGCGCGCCGGCTGGCGGATCTCGCTGATCGGCGGCAGCGACTGGCACCAGCCGGCGGCGCTGGCTCCGCCCGGCCCGCTCGGCCTCGGTCGGCCGGCCACAGTGCTGTGGCTGCCGGAGCTGTCGGAAGCCGCGGTGCTGCGGGCGCTGCGCGCCGGCCACGGCTATGTCACCGAGGGGCCGGACGGGCCGCATCTCGCCGTCACCGCCGGCGGCGTGCCGATGGGCGGCACCCATTCCGGCGATGGCGACTGGACCGTCGAGGCGGAGATCCGCGGCGCCGCCGGCGACCGCCTGGTCTGGGTCGATGCCGGCGGCACGGTCGCCGAGCAGGAGATCCCGGCGGAGGACTGGATCGCCCGCCTGACCCTGACCCCGCCCGACCGCTTCCTGCGCGCCGAGATCGTCGCCGCTGCCAGCCGGCCGCGGCTCGAGGCCGAGTTCCTGCAGGCGCTGGCGGGGCGCAGCCTGCCAGCCGGCGTGACCCACAGGGACATCGCGGCCCAACCCCTGCGCCGGGCGCTGGGCAACCCGATCTATGTCGGGTGAGGCGGGACCTTATGCCGGCGAGTTCGTGATCGGACTCTCTTTCCGAAGAAAGAGCCGTCATTGCGAGGAGGCGAAGCCGACGAAGCAATCCAGGGGCCAATGCGAGCCGCCCTGGATTGCTTCGCTGCGCTCGCAATGACGATTGTGGGCTGGCTGCCCATGGTCTCCTACTCGAACATCCCCTTCGGCGTCTCGCCCTTGAGGAAGGGTTCGATCACGGCCACCAGCAGGTCGGCCTGGCCGATCACCGCGGTGTGCGAGGTCGCCGGCAGCACGGCGAGGCGCGAGGCCGGCAGCTTCTGGCCCATGTCGCCCATGCCGCCGCCGCCGAGCAGCCGGAACAGCGCCACCGAATGCTCCAGTGTCGCGACATCGGCATCGCCGGTGATGATCAGCACGGGGGTCTTCAGCGCCTTGACCTCCGCCTCCCACGCCATCGGCTCCTTCTCCAGCGCGATCAGCTTGCGCACCAGTTCGGGGAAGCCGTCGGGATCGGCGGCGAGCTTGCGGTACGCCTCGGCGAACACCGGCATGCCGACGAACATCTCCACCGTCATCTGCGGGATGAACTCCCGGAACGCCGGCTGCCAACCCTGGGCGTCGTAGGCGACGGAGGCGGCGGCGAGCTTGTTCACCTTGTCCGGGTGGCGAATCGCCAGCTGCAGCGCGGCGGCGGCGCCCATGGAATAGCCGAACACGTCGGCCTTCGGCAGGCCCACCGCATCCATGAAGGCGGCCACGTCGTCCGCCAAAGCGGGATAGGTGATCGGCCGGTCGATGTCGGTGGTGCGACCGTGGCCCTGGAATTCGAGCGCGTAGACCTTGTGGGCCTCGGCCAGCTTCGGGATGATCGCGCCCATCGACGGGATGTTCATATAGGCGCCGTGCAGCACCACCAGCGGGTCGCCGCTGCCGGAGACTTCGTAGTAGACCTGCATGCCGTTGACCTCGACGCGGGCGCCCACCGGCTGGGCCTCGGCGAAGGCGGGACCGGCGACGAACAGGGCCGCGGCCATCAGGACGGTACGGATCATGGGACTTTCCTCTCCAACGCGTGCGGTTTCGCTGACGCTGTCGATAAGACGAAGCACCCCTGCCCCGATCCGACACGGCCGGGCGGAAATTTTTGCGATCGCATCCGGATGGTGATCCGCATCCGCCCGGCCCGGCCGGAGGACAGGGACGCGCTCGGGGCGCTCAAGCTGCGCGCCTCGCTGGCCTGGGGCGATCATGTCGAGGAACTGCGGGCGCTGCCCGAGGCAAGGCAGGTCCCGGCCGAGCATCTGCCCGGGGTCTTCGTCGCCGAGCTGGACGGCAGGATCGCCGGCTTCGCGACCATCCTGCCGCGCGGCGACGGCGAGGCCGAGCTGGAGGACCTGTTCGTCGATCCCGAGTCCTGGCGCCGCGGCGTCGGCGCCCGGCTGGTGGCCGAGGCCGAGCAACGGGCCGCCGCCCTCGGTGCCCGCGCGCTGCATGTGATCGCCGGCGAACGGGCCCAGGCCTTCTACCAGCGCTGCGGCTTCCGGGTCGTGGGCACGGCGATGACCGCTCTCGCCCCCGCCCTCGCCATGCGGAAGGATCTGGCCCGCTGAGCGCCCGGAAGCAGCCGGCCGCGCTGTTAACATCATGTGCATTGCGCTCGTCTGCGATTCTCGTTCATGATACGTTCTATGGACAAGGCGCATTCCGTCTCCACTCCGCAGCCGGCCGTGCCGGGCCTCGACCCCGAACGGGCCGAGCGGGCTGCGCGCATGCTCGACCGTTTCGCCGAGATGGCGATGGAGCAGGCGGAGGCGATGCATCAGGCCACCCTGGCCGCGGCCGAGGCCGGCGATGCCGCCGCGGCCAAGGAGCTCTCGCTGATCTTCGACCGCGCCGGCCGCAGCCTGCGCCGGTCGCTGGCGCTGCAGGCCCGCCTCGCCCGCGAGCGGCTGGAGATGGCGGACAGGAAAGCCGCCCATGCCCGGGACCGCGCCGAGGAGAAGACGCAGCGCCGCCGCCAGGTCGCCCGCGCCGTCGCCGGCTCGATCGCCGGCGACGACGGGGTCGATGCCGAGAAGGGCGAGAGGCTGACGGCCGAGATGTGGGAGCGGCTGGTCGAGGATGAGGACATCGATGCCGAGCTGGCGGTTCTCGACCATCCGCTCGAGGAGATCGTCATCCATCTCTGCCGCGACATCGGCATCCGCCCCAACCCGGCCTGGCTGAACCCGGACTATTCCGGTGCCGATTGGTCCCACGGCCGCGAGGCGGAGGGCGATGAATCTGGGCCGCCCGGCTGGCCCAAGGACGGGCCGGACGCAGGCCGGTACTGGCGCTTCGCCGAGCCCGGCTGGTACGACTTGGAAACCTGCAAGAAGCTGAACCGCCCGCCCTGGGAGCTGAAGCCGGACAGCAGCTGAGCGCTGCCCGTCGTCGGGACCGGCTCCCGCCCCCCTGAAACCGTCATGGCGAGCCCCGCAGAGGCGTGGCCATCCAGCAGCCCCGGCTTCTGGATCGCCCCTGCTCGACTTGACGGGGGCGCTGCGCGCCTCGCGATGACGGTTCTGTTGCGAGAGGCCCGCCTACTCCGCCGGCTTCGGATGGGCAGGCGGCTCCTCCTCCTCGACCACGCGGTGATGGTCGCGGGCGAGGTAGGTGTAGACCATCGGCACCACGAACAGGGTGAACAGCGTGCCGATCGACATGCCGGACGCGATCACCAGCCCGATCGAGAACCGCGCTGCGGCGCCGGCGCCGCTGGCGTAGAGCAGCGGCACCACGCCCAGCACCATCGCCGCCGTGGTCATCAGGATCGGCCGCAGGCGGATCGCCGCCGCCTGCTCGATCGCGTCGCGCCGCGCCAGCCCCTGCTCCTCCTGCAGCTTGTTGGCGAACTCCACCATCAGGATGCCGTGCTTGGTGATCAGCCCGACCAGCGTAATCAGCCCGATCTGGGTGTAGATGTTCAGGCTGGCCCCGGGCACGTCGATGACGATGCCGAGCTGCTGGCCGATCCCCGGCAGCATCGAGCCGACATTGAGCGCCGCCAGCGCGCCGAAGATTGACAGCGGCACCGACACCATGATGATCAGCGGGTCGCGGAAGCTCTCGAACTGCGCCGCCAGCACCAGGAAGATCACGATCACCGCGAAGGCCATGGCGATCATCACCGTGTTGCCCTCGGTGATGTACTGCCGGGAATCGCCCTCGTAGTCGTAGCTGACGCCGCGCGGCAGGATACGGTCTGCGGTCTGTTGCAGGAAGGTCAGCGCCTGGCCGAGGGTGACGACCACCGGGGTCGGCACCGCCTGGATGGTCGAGCTGTTGAGCTGGTTGAACTGGGTGTAGGAGTTCGCCGTCGCCTGGGTCTTCAGCGTCACCACCGAGGACAGCGGGATCAGGTCGCCGCCGGCGGTGCGGATGAAGTACTTGTTCAGCTCCTCCGGGTTCAGCCGGCTCTCCTGCGCGACCTGCGGGATCACCTTGTAGCTGCGGTTGTCGCGGTCGAACCGGCCGATGTCGTTGCCGCCCAGCATGACGTTCAGCGTGGTGCCGATGTCGTCCATGTTGATGCCCAGCGCCGCCGCCTTGTTGCGGTCGATCTCGACCGACAGCTCCGGCCGGTCGAAGGCCAGGGTTGCGTTGGCGAACAGGAACATGCCGCTCTTGCGGGCCTCGTTGGCGATCTGCTGCGCCATCTCGTAGACCAGCTCGGGCGAGCCCGGGGCCTTGATCACGAACTGCACCGGCGGGCCGCCGCTGGAGCCCGGCAGGGCCGGCGGCGCGGTGGCGAAGCCCTCGACCCCGGCGATGCTGCCGACGATGCCCTGGACCTGGGCCTCGATCTCGGCGCCGCTGCGGGTGCGCTCGCCCCACGGCTTGAAGGTCATGCCGCCGAAGCCGGAGGCCAGCGAGCCGGCGCCGTTGACCGCGAAGATCGCGTCATGCTCCGGCACCGCCTGCAGGTCCTTGACCAGCTTGTCGGAGAACCGGTTCATATATTCGAGATTGGCGTAGCGCGGGCCCTCGAGGATCATGAAGACGAAGCCCTGATCCTCCTTCGGCGCCAGCTCGCTCGGCGTGTTCACGAACAGGAAGGCCGAGGCGCCGAGCAGCACCACGGCCAGGAAGATGGTGACCGGCCGGTAGTTCAGCGAGTTGTGCAGCCGCCGGTGGTACCAGTTCTGCAGTCCGGTGAAGAAGCGGTCGACCACGCGCTGGAACCGGCCGGCGCCCGCGCCATGCGGCTTCAGCATCTTGCTGGTCATCATCGGCGACAGGGTCAGCGCGACGATGCCGGAGATGATGACGGCGCCGGCCAGGGTGAAGGCGAATTCGCGGAACAGTGCCCCGGTCAGGCCGGTGGCGAAGCCGATCGGCACGTAGACCGCGGCCAGGGTGATGGTCATCGACACCACCGGCCCGGCGATCTCGGCCGCCCCCTTCAGCGCCGCCTGCCTGGGTGTCAGCCCCTCCTCGATATGGCGGTGGATGTTCTCGACCACCACGATGGCGTCGTCGACCACCAGGCCGATCGCCAGCACCATGGCCAGCAGCGTCAGCGTGTTGATCGAGTATCCCAGGGCGTAGAGGCAGAACAGCACGCCGATCAGCGACAGCGGGATGGTGACGACCGGGATGATCACGGCGCGGAACGAGCCGAGGAACAGCAGGATGACGACGACCACGATCGCCACCGCCTCGGGGATGGTCTTGCCGACCTCAAAGATCGAGGATTCGATGAACTCGGTGGCGTCGTAGACGATCTCGCCGCGCATGCCCTCCGGCATCTGGCGCTCGATGTCGACCATCGCCGCCCGCACATTGGCCGCCGTGGTCAGCGGGTTGGCCGCGGGCGTCGGGTTGATGGCGATGAAGATCGCCTCGCGCCCGTTGAAGGTGACGCGGGCGTCGTAGCTCTCGCTGCCCAACTCGACCCGGGCGACGTCCTTCAGCCGGACGATGTTCGACCCGTCCGATCGCACCACCAGGTCGCCGAAGGCTTCGGCCGTGCGCAAGGTGGTGTCGGTGCGGATGGCGAAGGTGACCAGCTCGCCCTCGGTCCGGCCCGGCGCCGACTGGAAGTTGTTGGCCCGGATCGCCGTCACCACATCGGCCGCCGTCGCCATGCGCGAGGCCAGCCGGATCGGGTCGACCCAGACCCGCATGGCGAAGCTCTTGGCGCCCAGGATCTGGGCCTCGGCCACGCCCTCGGTGGTCGACAGCTGCGGCTGCACCACCCGGGTGATGTATTCGGTCACCTCCTCCGGCGACATCCGGTCGCTGTCCAGCGCGATGTACTGGATCGCAATCTCCTGGCCGGTGCCCTTCACCACCACCGGGTCCTTCGATTCGTCCGGCAGGTCGTTGCGGACCTGCTGCACCTTGGTCAGCACCTCGGTCAGCGCCGCGTCCGGGTTGGCGTTCAGCTTCATGTGCACCGACACGGTGCTGAGGCCCTGGACCGAGGAGGAGGTGACGTAGTCCAGCCCTTCCGTGCTGGCCACCGCCTGGGCGACCGGGGTGGTGATGAACCCCTGCATCAGGTCGGCGCTGGCGCCCGGATAGGCGGTGGTGATGGTGATCGTCGTCTCTTCGGTCTTCGGGAACTGGCGCACCGGCAGGGTGGCCAGGCCCTGCAGGCCGAGCAGCAGGATCAGCAGGCTGATCACCGAGGCCAGCACCGGCCGGCGGATGAAGATCGAGGTGAAGTTCATGGCGTCCCCCCTTCCCGGCCGGGCCTAGGACCCGGCCTGCGGCGGACGGGTGGGGTCGACCGAGTTGTCGATCACCACCGGGAACCCGTTCTGCAGCTTGAGCTGGCCGGAGGTGACGACCTGGTCGCCCGCCTTCACCCCCTCGACGATCTCGGCGACGTTGCCCTGGCGCTGGCCGACCCGGACGAAGACCTGCTCGACCGCCAGCTGCGGCCCGGCCGGCGGCTGGCTCCCGTCACCGGAGGCCGCCGGCTTCTCCGCGGGCTGATCCGCCGGCTGCTGCTGGCCGGCCTCGGCCTGCTTCTCGCGGATCACGAAGACGGTGTCGCCATAGAGGCTGAAGGTGATCGCGGTCTGCGGCACGGTCACGACGTTCGGCCGCTCCGGCAGGATCAGCCGGACATTGGCGAAGAAGCCGGGGCGCAGCTTGAGGCCGGGATTGTCGATGGTGGCCCGCACCCTGACCATGCGGCTGGCGGCGTCGACCACCGGCTCGATGCCGGTGACCTCGCCGCGGAACGCCTCGTCCGGGAAGGCGTCGGCCCGCACCTCGACCTTCTGGCCCTGGCTGATGCGGCTGAACGCCTGCTCCGGCAGGGTGAAGTCGGCATAGACCTGGTCCAGGCGCTGCAGCGTCACCAGCGCATCGCCGGGGGCGACGTAGCGGCCGATGTCGATCTTGCGGATGCCGACGATGCCGGCGAAGGGTGCCATCACCGCCTTCTTCTCGATCGTCGCCTGGGCGCGGGCCAGCTGGGCCTGGGCCTTCAGCAGCTCGGCGTTGGCGGAGTCGAGGTCGGATTGCGGGGCGTTGCCGCGCGACCGCAGCGACGACACCCGATCCAGGACCCGCTGCGCCAGGTCGATCGCCGCCTGGTACAGCCGCACATCCGCCTGGTCGATCGAATCGTCGAGCTGGACCAGACGCTGCCCGGCGCTGATCGTGTCGTTCGGCTTGAAGTCGATCGACTTGACCGTGCCCGCGACCTCGGAGGCGAGTTCGATGCCCTCGACCGCGGAGACGCTGCCGATGCCCTCGAGGTAGTCGGTCCAGGTCTTCGCTTCGGCCTTGGTGGCGGAGATCGGCACCGGCGGCATCTGCTGGCTGGCGAAGAACTCCGCCACGCCCTGGTCGCGCATGATGTTCATGCCGACAAGCGCGCCGACAACGATGATCAGGCCGATCCCGACCAGAAAGAAGCGGAGAATCATGGGGAAACCGTCTCCCTGGCCGCGGCGCATCTTTGCCCGGCCGCGCTGTGAATCGAGAGGCGCGCCACCATACACCAGACTGTTACAGTTGACATAATCGGAAACATACATGCGTGTACGTCATATGTAACCGACCCCTCCATGCGCCGTTCGCAACCCGCCGGCGGTGGCCACCATCGGCCTTCGCATTGCCCCTTTCACCGACTAAGGTGCCGGTCAGGACTGGACGGGACCCCGCGTCATGCAAGTCTATCTGCCGATCGCCGAGGTCTCGGTGAATGCCCTGCTGATTCTCGGCATGGGCGGTCTCGTCGGATTCCTGTCCGGCCTGTTCGGCGTCGGCGGCGGCTTTCTGATGACGCCGCTGCTGATCTTCATCGGCATCCCGCCGGCGGTCGCGGTCGGCACCCAGGCCAACCAGCTGGTCGCGGCCAGTGTCTCCGGCATGCTGGCCCATCTGCGGCGCGGCAATGTCGACCTGAAGATGGGGCTGGTGCTGCTGGCCGGCAGCGTGATCGGCAGCGTGCTCGGCGTGCGGCTGTTCAGCCTGCTGCAGCTGCTCGGCCAGATCGACCTCGCCATCAACCTGTTCTACCTGCTGTTCCTGGGCTCGGTCGGCGCGCTGATGCTGGTCGAGAGCCTGCGGTCGATGCTGCGCCGCCGCCGATCGCCCGGGCAGCGGCGCAAGCTGCACAAGCACGGCTGGTTCCTCGGCCTGCCGTTCAAGACCCGGTTCCCGAAGTCGCGGCTGTACATCAGCGCCCTGGCGCCGATCGCGATCGGCGCGCTGGGCGGCTTCCTGACCGCGATCATGGGCATCGGCGGCGGCTTCATCCTGGTGCCGGCGATGATCTACCTGCTGGGCATGCCGGCCTCGCTGGTGGCCGGCACCTCGCTGTTCCAGATCATCTTCACCACCGCGCTGGTCTGCTTCCTGCAGGCCTTGCAGAACCAGACGGTCGACGTGCTGCTGGCCCTGCTGCTGCTGGCCGGCGGCGTGATCGGCGCCCAGTTCGGCACCCATGCCAGCGGCCGGCTGCGCGGCGACCAGGCCCGCGCCCTGCTGGCCACGCTGGTGCTGATCATCTGCATCAAGGTCGGCTTCGACCTGATCGGCACGCCCGCCGACCTGTTCACCGTCGCCATGCGCCGGGGGGGCTGAACGTGCCGCGCCTCCTCCTCGCCGTCGCCATCTGGGCCGCGGCGCTGGGCCTGTGCCGGTCCGGCGCCGCCCAGGACCTGGTGGCCGACCTGTCCGACCACGTCATCGCCATCAACACCGGCTTCACCGGCACCAAGGTCCTGCTGTTCGGCGCCACCGAGGGCGAGGGCGACGTGGCGGTGGTGGTACGCGGCCCGGCCGACCGGGCCACGGTGCGCGAGAAGGACCGCGTCGCCGGAATCTGGCTGAACCACGCCAGCCTGAAGTTCAACGGGGTGCCCGGCTTCTACGCCGTGGCCTCGAGCAAGCCGCTGGAGCAGCTGGCGCCGCCGCCGGTGCTGGAGCGCGCCGGCATCGGCCTGAAATACCTGCAGCTGGCGGTCAGCGACGACGACCGCGAGGCCGGGCCCGAAGTCATCGCCGCCTTCCGCGACGCGCTGATCCGCGGCCTGCAGCGCGGCGGCCTCTACGTCATCGACACCGGCCAGATCAGCTTCCTCGGCGGCCGGCTGTTCCGGACCCGGATCGAATTCCCGGCCAATGTCCCGACCGGCCAGTACCAGGTCGAGACCTATCTGTTCCGCGGCGGCCAGGTGGTCGACGCCCAGACCACGCCGCTGATCGTCGGCAAGGTCGGGATGGGCGCCGAGATCTACGGATTCGCCCAGGACGAGCCGGCGCTGTACGGGCTGGCCGCCATCATCGTCGCCGTCGCCGCGGGCTGGCTGGCGAGCGTCGTCTTCCGCCGCGCCTGATCCCTTCCCATCTGTTGAGGGTGCCATGACCGACAACGCCCCAGAGACCCCCAAACAGGAGCTGCCGCGCATCTTCCTCGTTGTCGTCGACGACACCGAGGAGTGGCGGGCGGCGCTGCGCTATGCCTGCCGCCGGGCCCAGCACACCGGCGGCCGGGTCGCGCTGCTGCAGGTCATCAGCCCGAGCGAGATCCAGCATTGGGGCGCGATCGAGGACGTGCTGCGCGAGGAGGCGCGGCACGAGGCCGAGCAGCGGCTGCAGCGGGTGGCGCGTGAGGTCAACCAGCTGACCGGCACCATCCCGATCCTGCACATCCGCGAAGGTGCTGCCCGCGACGAGCTGATGGCCCTGATCGCCGAGGAGCCGTCGATCTCGGTGCTGGTGCTGGGTGCCGACACCGTCTCCTCCGCCGGCCCCGGCCCGCTGATCCAGTACCTGACCAGCAGCAAGGCCATCGCCAGGCTGCGGATCCCGCTGACCATCGTGCCGGGCCACCTGACGACCGACGCGATCGACGCCCTGAGCTGACCCGCGCCGCACGCCGGGACGGCAGGCCCAGTGCGGCTTGACGGCGTCCTCCGGCAGTGGCATGCGACGGGCGACGGGTGCCGGCAGGCCCTGCCTTCGATGAATCGAGACATGGACGAGCCAGACAGTCGTCCCGACCGGGACGAACCACAGAGGCGACCCGACCGGATCGCCCCGAGACGGAACGGACGGCCGAGCGCCGCGCCGGCCGGAGGGTTCCGCTAGACATCGCGGCCCCTGGCCGCCGATGCGCCGGCCTGCAGGGGACAGACCGCGATGCTGCGCATCTACACGCTTTCGAACGCCCGTTTCGCGCCGGTCGAGCCGGCGGAGGGCGTCAGCTTCCCGCCGGACACGGTCTGGATCGACCTGTTCAACCCGACCGCCGAGGAGGAGCGGCTGTCCGAGCAGCAGCTCGGCCTGTTCCTGCCGACCCGGGAGGAGATGCAGGAAATCGAGGCGTCGAGCCGGCTGTACCAGGAGGATGGCGGCATGTTCATGACCGCCAGCGTGCTCTACGCCACCGAAACCGATGCACCGGGCACCGCGCCGATCACCTTCGTGCTGAAGGGCCAGATCCTCGTCACCATCCGCTATGCCGAGCCGAAATCCTTCGCCGGCTTCATCGCCCATGCCGAGCGCCAGCCGATGCTGTGCCCCTCCGGGTCGGCCACGCTGATCGGCCTGCTCGAGGCCATCGTCGACCGCACCGCCGACATCCTGGAGCGGGTGGCGGGCGAGGTCGACGCGCTGTCGCAGCGCATCTTCAAGGTGCATGAGGCGGTGCACAAGCGCACCACCAACGAGGAGCTGGAAGCCAATCTGAAGGCGATCGGCCGCAGCCAGAACCTGGTGTCGAAGGTGCGCGAGAGCCTGGTCAGCCTGGCCCGGCTGCTGAGCTTCCTGGCGGTCGGCGACGCCACCAAGGACAAGGCCTTCCGGATCCATCTGAAGAGCCTGAGCCGGGACGTGCTGTCGCTGACCGACCACGCCACCTATCTCGGCAACAACATCACCTTCCTGCTCGACGCCTCGATGGGGATGATCAACATCGAGCAGAACGCGATCATCAAGATCTTCTCGGTCGCCGCCGTGGTGTTCCTGCCGCCGACCCTGGTGGCCAGCATCTACGGCATGAATTTCGACATCATGCCGGAGCTGAAATGGGCGGTCGGCTATCCCTTCGCCCTCGGGCTGATGGTCCTGTCCGCCGTGCTGCCCTATCTGTGGTTCAAGCATAAAAGGTGGCTGTAGGGCGGCGTTGCCGTCACCCGCACCGTTCCCACCATCGTCATGGCGAGCCCCGCAGGGGCGTGGCCATCCAGCGGTACCGGCCCCTGGATCGTCACGACGCTGCGCTCCTCGCGCCCCTCGGCATAGCCATCGTCGGATGGCATCATGGCCATCCATATCGCCTGGATATGCCGATGATCGAGCTGCGCCATCTCCGCTACTTCGTCGCCGTGGCCGAGGAGGGGCATGTCACCCGGGCGGCCGAGCGGCTGGGCATGCAGCAGCCGCCGCTGAGCCAGCAGATCAAGGCGCTGGAGCAGGCGCTGGGTGTGCCGCTCCTCCACCGGCTGCCGCGCGGCGTGCGGCCGACCGAGAGCGGCCTGGTGCTGCTGGCCGAGGCCCGCGCGATCCTGGCCCAGCTCGACCGCGCGCTGGAGACGGTGCGGCGCACCGGGCGCGGCGAGCAGGGTCGGATCGCCGTCGGCTTCACCAGCTCCGCCGCCTTCCACCCTTTCGTCTCCGCCGCCATCCGCGGCTTCCGCGAGGCCGCGCCCCAGGTCGAGATGGCGATGGAGGAGGGCAGCACCGCCGAGCTGGTCGAGGCGCTGCGGCTGGGCCGGCTGGACGCCGCCTTCATCCGCTCCCCGGTCGGCGACGCCGCCGGGATCACGGTCGAGCCGCTGCTGGACGAGCCGATGGTCGCGGTTATCCCGGCCGGCCATGCGCTGGCCGCCGGGCCGAACCCGATCCCGCTGGCGGCGCTGGCCGAGCAGCCCTTCGTGCTGTACCGCCGGCCGAGCGGACCGGGCCTCTATGATTCGATCATCGCCGCCTGCCGCGCCGCCGGCTTCAGCCCGCGCATCGTGCAGGAGGCGCCGCGGCTGGTGTCGACGCTGAGCCTGGTCGAGGCCGGGCTCGGCGTGTCGATCGTCCCGGCCTCGATGGCCCGGCTGGACGCCGGCGGCGTCGCCACCCTGCGCCTGGCCGCGCCGCTGTCGGCACCGCTGCACCTGGCCCGGCGCGACGCCGAGCCGCTGGGCGCGACCCGGCGCTTCGTCGACCATGTCCGAGGGATGATGGCCGCGCAGGCCTAACGCGAGAAGCGCTTGGCCCCGGCAACGCAGAGGACAACGGCGGCGGCGCAGCCGACCAGGCCCCAGCCGACCGGCTCGTGCAGCAGGGTCGCGGCCAGGGCCAGGCCGAAGAAAGGCTGCAGCAGCTGCAGCTGGCCGACCGCGGCGATGCCGCCCAGCGCCAGGCCGCGATACCAGAAGATGAAGCCGATCAGCATGCTGAACAACGAGACATAGGCCAGCGCCAGGAGCGCCGGCCAGCCGACCAGGGCCCAGGAGGAGGGCAGGGTCAGCAGCGACGCCGGCAGCGACAGTGGCAGCGAGATCAGCAGCGCCCAGGAGATCACCTGCCAGCCGCCGAGCCGGCGCGACAGCCGGGCGCCTTCGGCATAGCCCAGGCCGCAGACCACGACGGCCGCCAGCATCAGCCCGTCGCCGAGCGGCGAGGCCTCGGCGCCCTGGCGCAGGGCATAGGCGCCGACGATCGCGGCGCCGAGCACCGAGAACACCCAGAAGGCCGGGCGCGGCCGTTCGCCGCCGCGCAGCACGCCGAACACGGCGGTGGCGATCGGCAGGAGGCCGATGAAGACGATGGCATGGGCCGAGGTGACAGTGCGCAGCGCCACCGCCGTCAGCAGCGGGAAACCCACGACCACGCCGAGCGCCACCACGACCAGCGGCACGATGTCCGTCCGCTCCGGCCGCTTCGGCCGCAGCACCAGCAGCATCGCGGCGCCGAGCACCCCGGCGATCGCCGCCCGGGCCAGGGTCAGGAACAGCGGGTCGAGGTCGAGCACCGCCACCCGGGTCGCCGGCAGCGAGCCGCTGAAGATGAGCACGCCGAGCAGGCCGTTGATCCAGCCCGCCGCCGCCTCGTTCGAAGGTTCCATGATCGTTCGTGTCGCTTCCATGCCGCCGACCATGACGGCCAGCGACGGCATGGGCCAGAGATGGTAGAGTACAGTTTCGCCGAACTGTCCTGGTCCGGAGCCTGGTACGGATGCTCGATCTCGTTTCAGCGCCGCAGCGCGGCGCGACCCTTGTCGCCACCGTGATGGACACGATCCGGCAGCGGATCGAGAGCCGTGCCCTGGCGCCAGGCGCCAAGGTGCCGTCGATCCGCCGCATGGCGGAGGCGCTGGGCGTGTCGAAATCGACCGTGGTCGAGGCCTATGACCGGCTGGCGGCGGAGGGAGCGATCGCCGCCCGCCCCGGCTCGGGCTTCTACGTCGCCCGGCGGGCGCAGCCCCTGACCCTGGCCGAGCCCGGCCGGCGGCTGGACCGGACCATCGACCCGCTGTGGATCGCCCGCCAGGCGCTGGAGGATACGGGGCCCGACGGTCCGACGTTGAAGCCGGGCTGCGGCTGGTTGCCGGCCGACTGGATGCCCGACCCGGCGATCCGGCGGGCGCTGCGCAGCCTGGCCCGGTCGGAGGGCGCGGGCCTGGTCGACTATGATTCGCCGCTCGGCTTCGCCCCCCTGCGCCGGCACCTGGCCGGACGGCTGGCGGAGCGCGGCATCGCCGCCGATGCCGGGCAGATCCTGCTGGCCGATGGCGGCACCCAGGCGATCGACCTGATCGGCCGCTTCCTGCTGGAGCCGGGCGACGCCGTGCTGGTCGACGACCCCTGCTACTTCAACTTCCTCGGCGTGCTGCGCGCCCATCGCGCCCGGGTGATCGGCGTGCCGCGCACCCCGGCCGGCCCCGACCTGGACGCTTTCGCCCGCGCCGCGGCGGAGCACCGGCCGAAGCTCTATGTCACCAACGCCGCCCTGCACAACCCGACCGGGGCCAGCCTGGCGCCGCAGGTGGCGCACCGGCTGCTGATGCTGGCCGAGGCCCATGACCTGGTGGTGGTCGAGGACGACATCTTCGCCGATTTCGAGACTGACTCGTCGCCGCGCCTGGCCGCGCTGGACGGGCTGCAGCGGGTGATCCATATCGGCAGCTTCTCCAAGACCCTCTCGGCGGCGGTGCGCTGCGGCTTCATCGCCGCCCGGCCGGACTGGATCGAGGGGCTGATCGACCTCAAGTTGGCCACCAGCTTCTCCAACGGCGCCCTGGCGGCGCGGCTGGTGCACCGGCTGCTGACCGACGGCAGCTACCGCCGCCATGTCGAGGGGCTGCGCGGCCGGCTGGCCCGGGCGATGGGCGAGACCGCGCGGCGGCTGGGCGCGCTGGGCCTGGTGCCCTGGGTCGAGCCGCGCGGCGGCATGTTCCTGTGGGCGGCCCTGCCGGACGGCCTCGATTCGGCCGAGGTGGCGCGCCGCGCCCTGGCCCGCGACGTGGTGCTGGCGCCGGGCGACGTGTTCAGCCCATCCCGCAGCGCCGGGCGCTACCTGCGCTTCAATGTCGCACAGTCGGCCAGCCCGCGCATCTTCACGGTGCTGGAAGAGGCGATGTGGGGGTGAGAACGACTCGTCGGTCGGCAAGACAGATTGCCTCTCCCGCGTGGCGGGAGAGGTCGGGCGTCCGCAGGACGACCGGGTGAGGGCTGGCCCAGGCCTCGACAAACTCCCCTCACCCGGAGCCGCTTATCCTCCCCCTCCCCTTGCGGGAGGGGGGCAGGGGGAGGGGTCTGCGCGCGTCAGCGCGCCGCCTCTGCCTGCCTTCCCAAGCAAACCTCGTCATCCCCGCTTTCGAAAGCGGGGATCTCATCACGCCGGAGGATCGGAGAGAGTCCCACTCTCGCGGGAATGACGGCCAAAAAAGGGAAGGGGCCTCCCGCGACCATCGCCGGCGCGACCGGGAGGCCGGCATCGGTGTTTGGGATACAACTAAATATCGCATCAAATATCATTATTTATTCAAAATTCATCAATTGACTCATGATAAACACGCATCTACCCTAACTATAGAGTTCAACTTACCAGTAGATTTATCTTTGTAACTTAATAATTCTGGGAGACTAAAAATGCCTGTTTTGTTCGCATTCGAACAATCGTCGAGCCCAGGGATCGAATTCATCATCGAGCTCAATGATGACCAAAAAATTCAACACGCTCGTAACATATTATCTGGAGAAGAAACCCAAAGCGTTCACGTTCACGGGCGGATCATCAAACGGATGGCGCCATACAATCCAAGATTCAACTTCTATCTCGACCCCAACACGATCGACTTCTTCCAGATGGCGATCGAGGTCTGCGACGCGAATATGATGTATGTGGAAGACCATCTCGACGAGGCCTGCGGCGCCTTCCTTCCCGGCTGCCACTGGTGTCCCTGGGACTCCAGGCTGACCCGCGAGGTCACCCCGTAAACCGGCCTTCCGGCGGCGGAGGTTTACTCCGCCGCCATCGCCCCGGTGCCGGCCGCCGGCGGCATCAGCCAGCCATCCTCGACCCGCAGGCGGAGCGCCGCGCCCTCCTCTGGCGGCGGGCCGCGATGGGCGACGCGCAGCACCCGGCCGGGATCGGCATCCGGCCGGCAATGCAGGATGGTGACCGCGCCTTCGAACACGGCACGGTCCAGCCGCGCCGGGATGCCCTCGGCCGGGTCGACCGCGAGCCCCTCGGCCCGCAGGCAGGCGGTCTGCGACGGTGCCCCCGGGCCGCTGCGCAGCCGCACCGCATGGCCCCAGAGCTCGGCGGCGCACAGGCCGGGTCCGGCGCCGCCGTGCCAGGTCACCGGCACCACCATGCCGCGGCCGACGAAATCCGCCACCATCGCCGTCGCCGGCTCGGCGTAAAGCTGCCGCGGCGGCGCCACCTGCTGCAGCTTGCCGTGGTCCATCACCGCGATCCGGTCGGCCAGCGCCATCGCCTCGGCCTGGTCGTGGGTGACATAGACCACGGTGGCGCCGAGCTGGAGGTGCAGCCGGCGGAACTCCGCCTGCAGCGCGTCGCGCAGATGCACGTCGAGATTGGCCAGCGGCTCGTCCATCAGCACCAGCGCCGGCGCCATCGCCAGGCAGCGGGCCAAAGCGACGCGCTGGCGCTGGCCGCCGGACAGGGTCTCGGGCCGGGCCTCGGCGCGATCGGTCAGCCCGACCGCCGCCAGCGCCTGGTCGCTGCGCCGAATCCGCTCCGCCGCCGGCAGCCGGCGGATGCGCAGCGCATAGTCGACATTCTCGCGCACGGTCATATGCGGCCACAGCGCGTAGGACTGGAACACCATGCCGATGCCGCGCTCCTCCGCCGGCACCATCGTCCCGCTTCCGGCCACCACCCGGCCGCCGATCCGGATCGTGCCGGAATCGGGCGCGTCGAAGCCGGCGAGCAGGCGCAGCAGCGTGGTCTTGCCGCAGCCGGACGGGCCGAGCAGGGCCAGGAACTCACCCTGCGCCACCTGCAGCCCGACCCCGTCGACCGCGGTGCGCTGGCCGAAGCGCCGGACGACGCCAGCAATCTCTACGGCAGCCATGGCAGCGATCCCCTGGGCAGGCGGCGGGCGAAGAGGGTGGCGACCCCGGCGAGGCCGAGCGTGACCAGCACGGTCAGCACCGCGACGGCCGAGGCGGCGGTGGCGGCGCCCTCCGCCTGCAGCGAGAACACCATCACCCCGACCGTCTCGCTGCCGCGCGACCAGAGGAGGGCCGAGACCGTCAGCTCGTTGAAGGCGGTCAGGAACACCAGGATGGCGCCGGTCGCGACCGCGGGCGCCACCGCCGGCAGCAGGATGCCGAGCAGGCGCCGCGGCCCGTGGGCGCCGGCCAGCTTCGCCGCCTCCTCCGGCGCCGGGTCGGCCTGGGCGATCGCCGCCGCCACCGGCCGCAGCGCCAGCGCCAGGAAGCGGCCGAGATAGGCGGCCAGGATGATCCACAGCGTACCGTAGAGGCTGACCCCCAGGATCGGCAGCGGTCGCAGCAGCAGCAGGATCGCGGCGATCGCGGTCAGCACGCCGGGCAGCGCATAGGGCAGGTCAGCCAGGGTGTCGAGCCAGCGCATCGCCCGCCAGCGCCGGGCCTCGGCGTAATAGGCCAGGACCAGACCGACCGCCGCCGTGGCCATAGCCGCCGCGGCGGCCAGCAGCGCGCTGTTCAGGAAGGCGCGGCGGGTGGCGTCGTGCTGGAACAGGATGTAGCCGAACTGGTCGAGGCTGGCGGTGGCGAAGGTCAGATCCACCCCCAGCGCCGGCACCAGGGCCGAGGCCAGCAGGGCCAGCAGAGGGGCAACCGAGAGCACGCCGACGATGAGCCACAGCGCCGCCTCAGTCCAGGCCCGGGCCTGGCCGAGCGGCAGGATAGGCCCGGTCGGGCCGGTGCGGACCAGCACCGGCGCCCGCGCCGCCGCCCAGCGCTGCAGCCCGAGGCCGAGCGCCGCCAGCACGGCCAGCACCAGGGCCAGCGCCGCGACCTCGCCCAGCACCGAAGGCCCGAAGCCGCTGAGCCGCTGGTAGATCAGCGTCGTCAGCACGCTGTAGCGGCCGGGGATGCCGAGCAGCGCCGGCACGCCGAAATTGCCGATCGCCGAGACGAAGGCCAAGGCGGCGCCGGCGACGAAGGCCGGGCGCAGCAGCGGCAGCAGGATGCCGGGCAGGATCCGCGATCCCCGGGCGCCGGCGGCGCGGGCGGCCTCGACCAGGTCGCAGGGCAGGCTTCGAATAGCGGCGGTGACGGCGAGGAAGACCAGCGCCGCATGCTCCAGCCCCATGATCCAGACCACGCCGCCGCCGGAGTAGAGCGGGTGGTTCGGCCAGCGGCCGGTGACGGCGTCGAGCAGGGCGCGGGCCGGCGTGCCGGCGTCGAGCAGCCGGATCCAGGCCAGGGCGGCGATCTGCGGCGGGATCAGCATCGGCAGCAGGCACAGCAGCGCCAGCACACCCTTGCGCCGGATGTCGGTCAGGCCGATGGCCAGCGCCAGCCCGCCGCCGACCACGACCGACACCAGGGTCGAGCCGAGGCCGGAGACCAGGGTGTTCTGCAGCGCCCGCAGCGTCGCCCGGCCGCCGAGCATGGCCAGCGCCGCCTCCGGCTGCGCCAGCCCCTCGGCGAACAGGCGCAGCATCGGCAGGGCGCAGACCAGCAGCACATAGGCGCCGGCCGCGGTCGCCAGCGCCGGGTCGCCCCAGCGGCGGAAACCGGCAGCTGGCAAGGTCGATGCGAAGGAACGGCTCACGGATCCGATGGCACTCTGGTCGGCGATCTGTCCCGTACCATGCCTCGCCGGCGCCGGTCTCCCCCTCACCCGCCGAAGGCGTCGGTGAACTTGCGCTTGTTCTCGTCGACGCCCTTGGCCAGGGTCTCGGCCGAGACCGGCATCAGCTTCAGCGCCGAGGCCGCCGGGCGGCCGGGCGGCAGGGCGACGCCGGGCTTGCCGGGGATGTAGCCCTGCTTGGTCATGTAGGCCTGCCCGTCATCCGACAGCAGCCAGTCGACGAAGGTCTTGGCGTCGGCGACGTCGTCCGCCGACTTCAGGATCGCCACCGGCTCGGTCACCACCGACACGCCGTCCGACGGATAGACGAAGTCGACCGGCGAGCCCTTGGCCTTGGCGTTCAGCGCCATGAAGTCGACGATGATGCCGTAGCTCTTCTGGCCGGTGGCCACCGCCTCCATCACCGTGCCGTTGCCCTGGCCGGCGACCGCGCCGTTCGCGGCCAGCTTGTCGAGATAGTCCCAGCCCATGCCGGGCTGCGCCGCGACCGTGCCGACATGGATCACGGCGGCGCCGGAATAGAGCGGGCTGGCCATGATCACCTGGTCCTTGGCCGCGGCCGACAGCAGGTCGTTCCACGACGTCGGCGCCGGAGCGCCGGACTTGGTGTTCCAGGCGATGCCGGTCGGGATCAGCTTGGTGCCGAAGAAGGTCTTGTCCGGGTCGGCAAAGCCGTCGGGGAAGCCGGCGATCGGCGCATCGGTGTAGGCCATCAGGCGGCCGTCATCCTTCAGCTGCTGCATCGCCACCGCATCGGCGATGAACACCACGTCCGGCTGCGGCGACCCGGCCGCGAACTCCGCCTGCAGCTTGTTCAGCACCTCGGTGGTGCCGGAGCGGAAGAACTCGACCTTCACCTCCGGATGCGCCTTGTTGAACTCGGCGACCAGCGCCGTCATCGCCTCGTTCGGGGTCGAGGTGTAGATCATCAGCGATCCCGGCGCGGCAAGCGCCGCGGCGGAGATGGTGGTGAGGGCGGCGGCGAGGAGAAGGCGGGTCAGCATGTGCGTGGATCCCAAGGATTTTAGACAATGGCTGGGGTGCTAGCAGGTTCCGGTTGCAGTTTCGTGACCGGTTCGACCCGCCAGGGCAAGTCCGGAGCCTCCGGCGGCGTGAATCGCATCGGCAGGGGGGCTGGCCACGCCCTTGCCCTCGAAGACGAAGGGCTGCATCGGTCAGAACGGTCCCTATGTTATAGAATGCGATCGGACGTCACGGTATCCGCGGGGTCGGGTGCACTATGGACGAGAAGACGAACAATCTGGTGCTGGAGCACCTGCGGCACATCCGCGGGTCCGTCGACGACATCCGCGAGGACATGCGTGAGGTGAAGTCGCGCCTGGGCCTCCTGGAGCAGCAATACGCCATCATCTCCGGCCGGCTCGACCGGTTGACCGATCGTGTCGAGCGCATCGAGCGTCGGTTGGATCTGGTGGAACATTCCCCATGAGTCCAGGGATACCAAGGCCAAGTTTGGCTCACTGAACCGGTCAGATCTCCACGGTCTCGTCGAGGGCGATGCGGGCGGGGGCGAAGGCCTTGGCCCAGGCGGCGCGGTGCTTAGCGTCGCCGAAGGCCGGGATCGCCGTCTCGGCCCCAAGCGTCTTCGCCAGCGCCGCGTTCTGCGACAGGCGCGGATGCACCGGCCAGCGCAGCGCCACCGCACGCCCCTCATCCACCGCCCTTCGCGCCGGGGTGCCGGCGGCGACATAGCCGGTGGCGACCACCGGACCGTCGTCGCGGCCCCAACCCTCCAGCAGCGGCTTGGCGGCGCCGCCGGTGGCGTTCGGCTTGGCGGCGATGATCGCCCGTTCCGGCGGCGGCTCGACCGAGCCGATCGGCTCGATCCTGCTGCGCAGCGAATCCAGCATCGTGCCGGCGCCGGGCCGCAGCCAGGCGGGGTCGTCGATCAGCCGGTCGATCATCGCCCGGTTGGCGTCGCACACCGCCGGCTTCCGCTCATGGGCGGCCGCCGCGGCCAGGGCCATCTCCGGCCCGCGCCCGCCGGCCGGGGCGAGCAGCAGCGAGCGCTTCGCCGCGAAGATCGGGGCGAAGGCGGCCAGGCGATCCTCATGCGGCGTGTCGTCGTCGCCATAGGAGGCGTCGAGGATCGCGACAAGCGCCGCCGGCGGCTCGGCATCCACCGCGAAAAGCACGGAGTCGAAGCCCATGTCGCCGGCATAGAACAGCCCGCCGCCGATCGCGAGATGCAGCCACACCCCGCCCGGCGCGTGGCCGGACCGGCCGCAGGTGACGGCGAGGTCGCCCGGCAGGGCGTTGCGGCCGAGGACCAGCGGCCGGCGGTCGGCCGGCGCGCCCTCGGGCAGCGCCTGCAGCACCGGCGGGGTGGCGTAGACCGGCACCGGTCCGAAGCGCTCCGCCGCTTCCGCCAGCGCCTCGACATGGTCGGGATGGGCGTGGCTGAGCAGGATGGCGTCGATCGGGCCGAGGCCGGACAGGTCGGGCCGCATGCCCTCATCCGGCCCGGCGCCGCAGTCGAGCAGCAGGCGCATCCCGGCCGCCTGCACCAGGAAGCAGGCGGGGCCCTTGCCCCCGACCCCCGAGATCGCCCGCACGCTCGCCGCCATCGGATCCTCCAGATCGCCAACCCTGCCTAGACGGGAACGGAGCAGGACGCCACCGCGTCCTCCGCACGGGTGCCTTGACGGGCGTATTGACTCCCGGATGAAACGTTTCATAGTGAGGGAATGTCGCAGCGGAAGACGACGATCAGGGAGGTCGCGTCGCGCGCCGGGGTCTCGCTCGGCACGGCATCCAACGTGTTCAACGGCAAGGCCGGGGTTGCCGCCGAAAGCCGCCGGCGGGTGCTGGAGGCGGCCGAGGCGCTGGGCTATCGCCCGAACAGCCTGGCCGCCGGGCTGCGGCGCCAGCGCACCCGCACCATCGGCCTGGTGGTGCCCGACGTGCTGAACATCGTGTTCAACGAGCTGGTCGAGCATCTCGAGAACATCGCCCTGTCGCAGAGCTACGAGGTGATCATCGTCACCTCGCGCGAGGACCCGGAGCGCGAGCATGAGCGGGTGTGGGCGCTGCTGTCGCGCCGGGTCGACGGGCTGGTCATCATCCCGACCCGCGACTGGTCGGCGACCGAGCGCGAGATGCGGCACCACCGCATCCCGGTGGTGGTGCTGGACCGGGTCGCGGCGCAGGACCATTTCCCGTCGGTCGCGGTCGACAACGCCGCCGCCACCCGGCTGGGCACCGAGCATCTACTGGGGCTGGGCCACCGCGACCTGGCCTTCGTCATCAACTCGACCCGGCTGTGGAACAGCGCCGCGCGGGTCGAGGGCTTCCTCGCTGCGATGCGCGCCGCCGGGCTGGAGCAGCGGGCCCGCGTGCTGCTGCCCGGCATGACCGAGGAGGAGACCCGGGCCGGGGTGCTGCCCGTCCTCACAGCGGCCCGCCGGCCGACCGCCGTGTTCACCGGCAGCAACGTCGCCACGCTGGGCGTGCTGCGGGCGGTGCAGGATGCCGGCATGTCGATCCCGCAGGACCTGTCGCTGCTGGCCTTCGACGATTTCGCCTGGCTGACCGTGCTGCGCCCCTTCGTCAGCGCCATCCGCCAGCCGACCGAGGCGCTGGCCGGCCATGCCTGGCGGATTCTCACCGCCACCTTCGAGGCGCCGGACCGGCCGGCCGAGCACATCCGCCTGGCGGCGCCGCTGATCACGCGCGAGACCACGGCCGCGCCGCCGGGCAAGGCGCACCGGACGATGAAAGCGGACACGGTGGACGGGGCGTCGCCCTGAACCGCCGGGCCGGGCGGCCGCCACGAAGCCGCCGGCGACAAGAGTAGGGAGGAGAGGTGTCGAGTTCAGCCGCAGAAACCAGCCCGGCCACCGCGACGCCGGTGCTGCGGGCCGCCCGCATCGGCAAGGCCTTCGCCGGGGTACCGGTGCTGCACGGCGTCGGCCTGGACGTGTTCGCGGGCGAGATCCACGCCCTGATGGGCGAGAACGGGGCCGGCAAGTCGACCCTGATGAAGATCCTGGCCGGCATCCACGGCGACTATGACGGCACCATCCTGGTCGACGGCGCGCCGCGCCAGTTCGCCGGGGTGCGCGACGCCGAGGAGGCCGGCATCGGCATCATACACCAGGAGCTGAACCTGGTGCCGGGCATGACCGTGGCCGAGAACATCTTCCTGGGCCGCGAGCCGCTGCGCGGCGGCATCTTCGTCGACGGGCCGGCCCTGCGCGACGCGGCGGCGCGGCTGATCCGCCGGCTGGGCATCGCCGTCGACCCGGAGGCGCGGGTGGGCAGCCTGCGGGTCGGCGAGCAGCAGCTGGTCGAGATCGCCAAGGCGCTGTCGCTGGACACCCGCATCCTGATCATGGACGAGCCGACCTCGGCCCTGTCGCAGGCGGAATGCGCCACCCTGTTCGCGGTGGTGCGGCAGCTGGCGCGCGACGGCGTCGCCGTCGTCTACATCTCGCACCGGATGGACGAGGTGATGGAGCTGGCCGACCGCGTCACCATTCTGCGCGACGGCCGCCATGTCGTCACCGCCCCGATCGCCGCGCTGACGCGGGAGCGCATCATCGCCCATATGGTCGGGCGCGAGCTGGCCACGGCGGCGCATCCGGCCGGGCGCCGCGGCGCCGAGGGACAGCCGGTGCTGAGCGTGCGCGACCTGTCGCTGGAGGTGCCGGGCCGGCGCGGCGGCTGGCGCCGGGTGCTGGACGGCGTCGGCTTCGACCTGCAGCCCGGCGAGATCCTGGGCATTGCCGGGCTGCTGGGCGCCGGCCGCACCGAGATCCTGGAGACCATCTTCGGTTCCGCCCGCGGCCGCCGCGGCGGGTCCGTGCGGATCGACGGCGCGCCGGTGGCGATCGACGATCCGGCGGCGGCCAAGCGCCACGGCCTGGCGCTGGTGACCGAGGACCGCAAGGTCACCGGCCTGCAGCTCGGCGCCTCGATCCGCGACAACCTGACCCTGCCCTCGCTGTCCGTCTTGGCCCGCCTGGGCCTGCGCCGCTTCGGGCGCGAGGCGGAGCTGGCGCGCGGCACCATCGGCCGGCTTGGGGTGCGCTGCACCGGGCCGGCCCAGCCGGCCGGGCGCCTGTCCGGCGGCAACCAGCAGAAGGTGGTGATCGGCAAGTGGCTGGCCACCGCGCCGCGCGTGCTGCTGCTGGACGAGCCGACCCGCGGCATCGATGTCGGCGCCAAGAAGGAGATCTACGACCTGGTCTTCGCCCTCGCCGACCAGGGCATCGCCGTCCTGCTCGTCTCCTCCGAGCTGCCGGAACTCCTGTTGCTCGCCGACCGCATCCTGGTGATGTGCGAGGGCCGGCAGACCGGCCTGCTGCCCCGCGCCGAGGCCAGCCAGGAGGCGATCATGGACCTCGCCTCGCCCCGCGCTTCCCGCCCCGTTCCCCGAGCCGCCGAGACCGTGCCATGAGCGTCCTGCGCCTGTTGTCCCGCACCAAGCTGTACTGGGGCCTGCTGGTCATCCTGCTGATCGGCATCGCCTTCTCTCCGGTCAGCGGCAGCGGCCGCAACATCTTCCTGTCCTATGGCAACCTGACCGACGTGCTGCGCCAAGTGTCGATCACCGGCCTGGTCGCCGTCGGCATGACCGTGGTGATCCTGATCGCCGGCATTGACCTGTCGGTCGGGTCGGTGATGGCCTTCGGCACGGTGCTGACCGCGACGCTGCTGACCGAGGCGGGCTGGACCAGCGCCGCCACCGTCGCCGTGCCGGCCGCCATCTCCATCGCCTTCCTGGCCGCCTTCCTGCTGGTCCGCTTCCTCGGCCGCGGGCTGAAGCACCGGGAGGGGCCGGTCGGCGCCAGGCGGCGGCCGGGGCGCGACCCGCTGCGCGACGGCTGGGTGCCGGGCGCCGCCGGCCTCGCCCTGGCGGCGCTGGTGGCCCTGTGGCTGGTGCCGCAGATCGGCACCAAGTTCGGCGTCCCGGCCCTGCTGGTGGCCGTGCCCTGCGCCGGGCTGATGGTCGGCGCGGTCAGCGGCGCCATCATCGTCGCCGGGCGGCTGCAGCCCTTCATCGTCACCCTGGCGATGATGGTCGGCATGCTGGGCCTGTCGCGCCTGACCGCGGGCCAGGACAGCGCCGTGCTGCCGGTCTATGCCGGCACCAACGCCACCGCGGACATCGAGCTGTTGCGCAGCATGCTGTGGGGCGTGCTGCCGGTGCCGGGCCTGTTCTTCCTGGGAGCGGTCGCGGTGTTCGCGGTGCTGCTCCGCCTGACCGTGTTCGGCCGCTACGTCTACGCCATCGGCGGCAATGAGGAGGCGGCGCGGCTGTCCGGCATCCCGGTCGACCGGGTGAAGATCGCGGCCTACGCCTTCTCCGGCATGCTCGCCACCCTGGCCGGCATCCTCTATGTCGCCCAATACCGCCAGGGCAAGCCGGATGCCGGGGCGGGGCTGGAGCTGGACGCCATCGCCGCGGTGGTGATCGGCGGCACCAGCCTGATGGGCGGCCGCGGCGCCCTGGCCGGCACCCTGGTCGGCGTCCTGATCTTCGGGCTGCTGTCGAACATCCTGCAGCTCCACAACATCAACTCCAACCTGCAGCTGGTGTTCAAGGGGGCGATCATCATCGTCACCGTGCTGCTGCAGGAGCGCAACCTGGCCGATCTGCTGGCGCCGTTCCGCACGGCGCGCGCAGCCCGGCGGGACCCCGCCGCCCGATCCGAGGCGCCGGGCCAACAAGGATCGTCGCTGATCCATCGGGAAGGAACGCAACCATGAACCGTCGCGATCTTCTGAAGACGACCGCGCTGGCGCTGGGCGCCGGCGTCACCCTGTACCTGCCCGCCGGCTGGGTCGCCCCGGCCCGCGCCGCCGCCAAGTGGCGCATCGGCTTCTCCCAGGCCACGACGCTGGAGCCGTGGCGGGTGCAGTTCAACAAGGACATCAAGGCCGAGGCCGAGAAGCAGCCCGACGTCGAGCTGCTGATCGCCGACGCCGAGGACAAGACCGAGAAGCAGGTCGCCGATGTCGAGAACTTCATCCGCCAGGAGGTCAACGCCCTGCTGATCTCGCCGAAGGAATCGGCCGGGCTGACCGGGGTGGTGGAGAAGGCGATCGAGGCCAAGATCCCGGTCTTCGTGCTGGACCGCAACGTCGACACCCAGGGCTACACCCAGTTCATCGGCGGCGACAACGTCCTGATCGGCAAGGCGGTCGGCGAGTTCGTGGTCAAGACGCTGGGCGGCACGGGCAAGGCGGCCGGCAATGTGGTCGAGATCTGGGGCGGCCTCGGCACCCAGGCCTCGCACGACCGGTCCGACGGCTTCCACGCCGTGGCCGACAAGGAGCCCGGGCTGAAATACCTGCTGGACAAGCAGTCGGCCGATTGGAAGCAGAACCTGGCCTACGACATCATGTCCACGGCCCTGCGCAACTTCGAGAAGATCGACCTGGTCTACGGCCACAACGACCCGATGGCCTATGGCGCCTATCTCGCCGCCAAGGATGCGGGCCGCGAGAAGGAGATCAAGTTCGTCGGCGTCGACGGCCTGCCGAATGAGGGCGTGGTCTGGGTCAACAAGGGCGAACTGGCGGCGACCTTCCTGTACCCCACCCCGGGCGCCGAGGGGCTGCGCCAAGCAGTGAAGCTGCTGAAGGGCGAGAAGGTCGAGAAGACCATCGTCCTGCCGACCGAGACCATCACCAAGGAGAACGCGCCGGAGATCCTGAAACGGAACGGACTGATGTGATCAATCCGATGAGCGAGCGAGAGGCCCAGCGGCCTCTCGCCCGTCCACCGGCGTCGGTTGGTCCTGAACGCTACAGAACAGGGTCTCGCCGTTGCCTCAGAGCACGAAGTCCGAGGCCTGCAGGGTGATCGCTCCGGTGAGTTGGATGACAATGTCGGCGGTGCTGTCGCCGTTGACGTCGGCCGAGACCGTCGTGGTGCTGCCGACGATCTCGAACCGCAGCTGCCCGGCGGTGCCGGTGAAGGCCGTGTTGCCGATGAAGCTGAAGGCCGTGTCGCCATTCACGCCATTGCCGTCGGCATCGATCTTCTGCACCCAGATTAAATCGCCGTGCTGGAAGTCCTGGATCGTGTCGGCGGCCGCGGCGGTGCTGTCGGAGACGGCGGTGTAGCTGAAATAGTCCCCGCCGGCCCCGCCGTTCAGCGTGTCGGCGCCGGCGCCGCCCCGCAGCACGTCGGCGCCGCCGGCGCCGCTGAGGGTGTCGGCCCCATCGAACCCGACCAGCGCGTTGGCCAGGGCGTTGCCGACCATGACATCGACGTGGTTGCTGCCGTTGATCGTCTCGACGTCGTTGTCGATCGTGTCGCCCTCGGCCATGCCGCCGGTGTTGTCCTGGGTTTCGAGGTTGATCGACACGCCCACGGTGCTGAACCAGTAGCTGGCGGTGTCATAGTCGGCGCCGCCGATCAGGTGGTCGGCGCCGTCGCCGCCACGCAGGATGTCGCCGAAGGCGCCGCCACTCAGCTGGTCGTCGCCGGCCTCGCCCTCCAGGGTGTCCCAGCCGTCGCCGCCGCTGATCTGGTCGATGCCGTTGCCGCCATAGAGGGTGTCGTTGCCGCCTGCTCCGGCGACGGTGTCGTCGCCGCCCCCGCCATTGATCGCGTTGGCGCCCGCATTGCCGGAAAGCGTGTCGTTGAAGATGCTGCCGCCCAGGTTTTCGATATTGGTCAGCGTGTCACCTTCGGCATCGCCGCCGAGGCCGGTGCCGGCCGCGAGGTCCACCGTCACCGCGTCGCCGGACTCGTGGTAACCGGCCCCGTCGATCCCGGCGCCGCCGTTCAGCACATCGGCACCGCCGCGGCCATAGAGTATGTCGTTGCCGTCGCCGCCGGCCAGCGCGTTCGCGTCCGCGCTGCCGCGCAGGGTGTCGGCGAAGGCGGAGCCTATCAGGTTCTCGATGCCGGTCAGCGTGTCGCCCGCCGCATCGCCGCCCGTGCCGGTGCCGGCGATCAGGTCGACGTCCACGCCGGCGCCCGAGCCGGAATAGGCGGCCGTGTCGACACCGTCGTTGCCGGTGAGGACGTCGGCCCCGGCACCGCCGGTGAGGGTGTTGTCGCCGGCCGAGCCGATGAGGGTGTCGTTCCCGGCCGAGCCGATCAGGTTCTCGACGCCCGTCAGCGTGTCGCCCTGGGCGTCGCCGCCGGTGCCGGTGCCGGTGGTCAGGTTGACATTTACCAGCGTGGCGGAGCCGGAATAGTCCGCGGTGTCGATGTCGGCGCCGCCCTGCAGCGAATCGCCGCCGCCGCCGCCGACCAGTGTGTCGTCTCCGGTGCCGCCGAGGAGGGTGTCATCGCCCCCTTGGCCATCGAGCGTGTCGTTGCCGCCCTGGCCGTTCAGGTTGTTGGCGGCGGCGCTGCCGGTCAGGTTGTCGCCGCCGGTGTTGGAGCCGAGCAGGTTGACGATGCCGACCATATAGTCGCCCTGGGCATCGCCGCCGAAGCCCTGCGAGGCGCCGGTGAGCTGGATGTTGATGGTCAGGATCGGGATGGTGATGTCGAGGATAACCGACAGGTCGACCGTTACGCCGTCGACCGAGGTGGTGTAGTCCGCCGCATCGATGCCGGACAGCGTGACGACGCCGGCCAGTGTGAGCAGGCCGCCGATCAGCACGTCTGCACCGGCGCCGCCCCTGAGCACGTCATTGCCGGTCCAACCGAGCAGGACATCGTCGCCGCCGAGGGCGTCGACGAAGTCGTCGCCCAAAGCGCCGCCGACCGGGAGAACAGCCTGCACGAGTGACGGCAGGATTTCGGCACCATTGGTGCCGGTGAAAGTCGTCATGAATTTCCTCCCCAATATGTAAAGTGCCCGATATGAAGAGGGCATCTCAGTTGGGCATTTCTTCACACATTATTCAACAAAAATTCGTTCCCTGGGAAGAGGCATCGGCTAAAATCGATCATCGGACATTAAGATATTGAATAAGCGGTGAATTTAAGCAAATTCTCGTGCGATCGGTATCATCGGACATACTATTTTATTAATTCCCAGGCCCGCGGAGCCAAGTTACCATTAATACCGGGTTATGCTATCGGGGAAATATCCGATCGCCGTGGCCATGCAGGTTCTGCATTCGCCAAATCTTTTACCCTCATTCGGGTGACCGGCTACAAGGCCGCGCCGTCAGCGCAACCATGCCACCGAGGCCCTCCCCGGCCACCGCGCCACCGCCCGCAACGGCGCCAGCAGAATGGTCCCCTTCCCAGGAATTGGGCCGCCGGATCGCCACCCCTTCGGGCTCGCGACAAGACTGAAATTTAACCTTATCTTAAGCGTCCCATTCTTAAGATTTATTTTAGAATCCGATGTGTTGACCGTAATCGGGGCGTGCTGTCGCAGATTTCAACGTTGGCTCGACTGGATCTTCCCAGCCATCGCTGTTGTCCTTGTAAATGAGGAGGACGAACGGCCATGAAACACGGACTCCGCCTGGTGGCGTGCTTTCTTCTGGCCGCCTGTGGCAACGTTCCCAACACCCAGGCGCCGCTGGTCACCGAGGGGCCGCTGACCACGGTGTCCTATCCCGGCACGGTCATCATCCCCGGAGTCACGCCGCCGCTGCCCCGGGTCGCGGCGATGCCGGAGCCGTCGCCGCCCGACGCGATCGCCGAGATCGGTGCCGGACCGGACTGCCGGTCGGACCGGCTGGCGCCGTCCCGGCGCGCCATCTGCGGGTCGCCGACCGCGCTGTGGCTGGACCGCCAGCTGGACGGCATCCAGGGCTGGAGGATCGCGGGCCCCGCCGCCGTCGGCCGGGCCAAGACCGACGCCCTGCGCCTGGCCGTGCGCCGCTGGGTCGAGCAATGCGGCGCCGACATCGCCTGCATCCAGTCGCGGCAGTTCGGCATGCAGCGCACCTTGACCGCCTCGATCGACCCGGCGCAATGGGGCGGCCGCTACGATGGCCCGCATTGGACCATGTATGTCCTGCCGGCCCAGTATGTCGGTGAGGTCAACGTCTTCTTCACGCTCGACCACAACGGCCGCGAATGCGCGCTGGCGCTGACCGGCGTCCGCCTCGACCTGCGGGACCGCTTCCCGCTGCCGGACCTGCGCGACCGGGCGATCGGCGGCAGCGACCGCCTCTACCTGGCCGATCCGGACAACCCCTCGGCCCTGATCCGTTTCACCCGGGTCGGCTCCAAGGTCTGGATCAACCGCGACGGCCGGACCCCGGCCTTGGACCGGCAGTGCCGGGCCGGCGCGATCTACGGCGAGTACCGCAAGGACGACGCCAGGAAGCCGGTGGTCAGCTATCTCGGCGCGCCGGGGCTGGAGCCGCTGCCGCCACACATCATGATCCCGGGAGCCTAGCCCGGCGGCGGGCCGCCGCCGGTGGCGGCGATCGCGGCGGCGGCCACGGCCGGGTCGACCGGGGCGCCGTCGTGGCTGCGCACCACCACGTCGCGCCGGGCGAGATGGATGCCGGCGGCGTCGAACTCCTCAAGGATGCGCTGGTACAGCATCCGGCGGATCATGAACTGCTCGCCCGGCCGGGCCATGAACTTGACGCCGACCACCATGTTGAACTCCTCGATCTGGCGCACGCCCTGGGATTTCGGCGCGTCGAGCAGATGCGGGCCCAGCTCCGGGTCGGCGGCGATCTCGGCGCCGATCTTCTTCACGATCCGCTTCACCTGGTCGACATCGGTGTCGAAAGGCACCCGGAACTCCAGCTTCATCACCACCCAGTCGCGGCTGAGATTGGTCATCGCCCGGGCCTCGCCGAACGGCACGGTCTGCAGCGCCCCGCGCTGGTGGCGCAGCTTGAGCGAGCGGATCGAGATCGCCTCGACCGTGCCCTTCAGGTTGCCGATCTCGACGTATTCGCCGATCCGGAACGCGTCCTCGAGCAGGAAGAAGACGCCGGAGACGATGTCCTTCACCAGGGTCTGGGCGCCGAAGCCGATGGCCAGGCCGATCACCCCGGCGCCGGCCAGCAGCGGCCCGATGTCGATGCCGAGCGCGGACAGCACCACCAGCACCGCGACCGTGGCCAGGGTGACGAAATAGGCGTTGCGGAACAGCGGCAGCAGCGTGCGCAGCCGCGCCTGCCGGGTGGCGTCGGTCGCCGACATCGCCTCGGTCGAGCGGCTCAGATAGCGGTCGATCAGGGCGCGGCCGAGATGCCACAGCAGGTCGACCACGATCAGCGTCAGCACGATGCGCAGGCCGGCGCGCAGCGCCATCGCCCCCGGCTCCTCCGCCGCCATCATGGCATGCATCGAATCGACGCCCCAGCGCTGCGCCAGGAAGCCGAGCGCGCCGAGGATGACCAGTGCCTGGGCCGTCCGCTCGACCAGCATCGCCAGCGGCCTGTCCTTGCCCTCGACCGAATCCGGCGACGCCACCGACCGCGCCGCCTCGCGGATCTGACGCAGGCCCCAGGGCAGCAGCGCCAGCACGAACACCGTGATCGCGGCGCGGCCGGCGCCGAGGGCGACCAGCACCGACGCCGCCGCCATCGCCACCGTGACCAGCCAGCGCGCGAGGTCGTCCTTGATGCCCGGCTCGTCGGTCCAGGCCCGGCGCCGCCAGGTGAAGGCGGCGACCAGGGCGAGCACCAGGAAGGAGGTCAGCTCGCGGATCAGCAGCGCCGCATCCTCCGGCGCGTCCAGCCCGCGCATCAGCCGGGCCAGGAACACGCCGCCGATCATCACCGTCGGGATCGCGATCAACCAGCGCATGACCACCGGGATGACGCTCTCCTCCACCACGACCAGGCGCAGATCCGGCCGGCCGGGGGCGAGACCCAGCCGCAGCACCGCCCGCGCCAGCCGGGCGACCAGCACGATGGCCAGCAGAGCCAGCACCAGATGCTGGAAGCCGCGCGGCCAGGAGAAGATCAGGAAGATGCCGAGGCTGCCGACCGCGAAGGCGACCACCGAGCCGACGGCGAAGACCAGCCGGGCGGCGAAGACGGCGAGATGCTCGCCGATCCCGGCCCCGGGGGCGTGGATCAGCCGGTGGCGGATCGAGGCGGTCAGGCGCCGGAACAGCCATTCGACCAGGATACCGATGCCGACGAAGCCGCCGACCGCCAGGACCAGGCCGATCAGGCCGAGCTCGGACAGGGCCTGGCCGATCCTGGCCCCGACCGCGGCCAGGATGCCCGGCAGGTCGCGCGCGGTCGCGGCGTACCATTGCAGCTTGCTGCGGGTCTGCATCCGCATCATGTCGATCTCGTCCATCTTGGACGAGGCCGATGCCGCGGCGGCCGGCGTCGCCCCCGGCTGCGCGGCCTGCTCCTGCGCCAGCCAGCCCTGCACCTCCGGGTTGCGCAGCAGGTCGAGCAGTTGCTGCACCGAGGCCGGCGGGACCGGCTCCGGCGCGGCGGGCTCCGCCTGCTGCGCCCAGGCCGGCGCGCCGGCCAGGACCAGCACCGCGATCAACAGGCCTCGAAACCAACGCATCCGCCCCTCCCCCTGCTGCGCGCATGCTGTCGCGCCGCGCGGCCGGTGGCAACGGGTGTCGCGCGGGACGCTAGCGCCCGGGCTTGGCCAGGCGCCGTTCCAGCGCCGTTGCCGCCAGGGCGATCGGGTAGCACAGGGCGAAGTAGAACAGCGCGACGAAGCCGTAGGTGCGGGCGGAGTCGAAGGTGGCGTTGACGATGATGCTGCCGGCCTTGGTCAGCTCGACGAAGCCGATCACCGAGGCCAGCGCCGTGCCCTTCACCACCTGCACCAGGAAGCCGACGGTCGGCGCGATGGCGACGCGCAGGGCCTGCGGCAGGATCACCAGGCGCAGCTGCTGCGGCCAGGACAGCGCCAGGGCGCGCGCCGCCTCCCACTGGCCGCGCGGCACGCTGTCGACCGCGCCGCGCCAGATCTCGGACAGGAAGGCGGCGGCGTAGAGGGTCAGCGCCACCGCCGCGGCGGCGAGCGGCGGCAGGTCGAGGCCGATCAGCGCCAGGCCGAAGAAGCACAGGAACAGCTGGATCAGGAGCGGCGTGCCCTGGAACAGCTGGACGTAGAGCCCGGTCGCGCGCCGCGCCCAGCGCCGCCCGGACAGGCGCAGCAGCAGCAGGCCGGCGCCGAGCAGGAAGCCGCCGAGGAAGGCGATCAGGCTCAAGGCCACGGTCCAGCGCGCCGCCAGCAGCAGGTTGCGCAGGATGTCCCAGGTGGTGAAGCCGGTCATGCCGCCACCTGCCGATGGCGGAACAGCCGGCGGCCGACCCGGTCCGACACCCGCCGCAGGGCGACGGCGAGGACCAGGTAGATGGCGCCGACCAGGAGATAGGTCTCGAAGCTGAGGAAGGTGCGGGATTGGATGAAGCTGCCGGCGAAGGTCAGCTCGCACACCGCGATCTGCGACACCACCGAGGAGCCGAGCATGATGATGACGAACTGGCCGGCAGCGCCACCCCGGCCAGCCCCGCGACGACCATGAGACCGCAGAGCAGCCCCTTCCCCAATTCACCAGCGACATCCCTGCGCCCCATCCTGTCGGAGCGACCGCCGCGCCATCGGGCCCTGGTGTCAGCAAGCGGCGTGCCACGCCGGAGGCGCAACACATGGCAACAAATCGTTACGCAGCCGAGATTGTCCCGGCCGGCCGGGGGCGCTAGGCAGGGGCGGGATCCACAACCGGGACCGGTCGTTGACCACGTTTCTGTACATCCTCGCCTTCCTGTGCCCGCCGCTCGCCGTCTATCTCGACATCGGCGCCGGGGACGAGCTGCGGCTGAACATCATCCTGACGATCCTGGGCTGGATCCCCGGCATCATCCACGCGCTCTACATCCTGTCGATCCACCCGCCGCACTGACGGCAATGCCCGCCGGGGCAGGCCGGCGGGCGTCAGTCGGTCACAGGGTCAGTCGCGGACGTAATGCTTCCGCATCGTCCCGTCGAAGCGCTTGCCCTTCAGGCAGCAGCGCCTGAAAGCTCAGGCCCGAGCCGCAGGGGCAGGGATCCCGGCGGCCCAGCTTCTCGACCAGCTCCTTGTCGCCATGGACGACGCGGTCGCCCCGGCCGACCTGGGTTTCGGAGTTGAAAGCCCCTCCGGCGCTTGCTCAGCGGCTCAAAAGCAGTAGGGGGCGTCGAAACGGTCCTTGCGCATGATGACCTCCTCTGTCGCGAGGCCGTCCGGGCCCGGCCCGGACGGCCGGGGTCGATAGCAGGAACGCCGCCGCGACGCCAGCGTCACTCCGCCGCCGCTTCCGCCGGCTGCAGCGCCGGCTCGGCCCGGGCCGGGCGGGAGAGGAAGCCGAACACCACGGCGGCGGTGACCACGGTGATCGCGGCCAGCACGAAGCACAGATCGTGGAAGGCGTCGCCATAGGCCTGGACCAGCAGCGCCGGGCCGGCCTGCGGCAGCGTCGCCGCAGCCTGGGCCAGGTCGCCCATCGCCAGCCGCTGCGCCGCCAGGGTCAGCGCCGCCGGATCGGCAAGCCCCGCCCCGGCCAGCCAGGACCGGGCGAAGCCGGCCAGGATGGCGCCGACCACGGCCAGGGCGATGCCCTCACCCGCCACGCGGGTGGTGCTGAAGATGCCGGCGGCCAGGCCGGCGCGCTCCTTCGGCACGACGCTGACCGCCAGCGCGTCCATCAGGCCCCAGGGCAGGCTGATGCCGAGGCCGATCACCAGCAGCGGCGGCGCCATCGCCGCGGCCGCGCCGCCCGGCGGCACCCCGGCCAGCAGCACCAAGCCGCCGGCCGCGACCAGCAGCCCGGCGCCGCACAGCACCCCGGCGGAGACCCAGCGGGTCAGCAGCGCCGCCAGCATCGGCACCACCAGCATCGGCCCGCACAGCGCCATCATCATCCAGCCGGCGCCCAGCCCGCCCCAGCCCTCGATGCCGACGAAGCGCAGCGGCAGCAGGATCAGCAGCACGACGAAGGAATAGGCCGGGGCCGCGGCCAGCAGCTGGACGCCGACGAAACGCGGGATGCGGAACAGCGACAGGTCCAGCATCGGCCGCGCCGCTCGTGTCTCGATCGCGACGAAGGCGGCGCCGAGCGCCACCGCGCCGGCCAGCAGGCCGATCACCCAGGCGCTGCCCCAGCCCTGCTCCGGCGCCAGCAGCACGGCATAGGTCAGCAGCGACAGGGCGGCGGTGAAGCTGGCGGCGCCCGGCCAGTCCAGCCCGGCCGCGCCGGGATCGCGGGATTCGCGCATGAAGCGCCAGCCGAAGCCGAGGGCGATCGCGGCCAGGACCGCGGTGCCGAGGAAAATCGCCTGCCAGCCCACCGCCTCGACCAGCCAGCCGGACAGCAGCGGTCCGAAGGCCAGGCCGATGCCGAAGGTGGTGCCGATCAGGCTGAAGGCGCGGGTCCGGGCCGGCCCGTCGAACTCCTGCGCCAGGGCGGCAAGGCCGGCGGAGAAGGCGGCGGCGCCGGCGCCGCCCTGCAGCGCCCGCAGCAGGTCGAGCCACAGCAGGTCCCGCACCTGGGTCAGCGCCAGGGAGGAGACCAGGAACACCAGTTGGCCGATCAGGAACAGCCGCTTGCGGCCGAACGTATCGGCCAGGGCGCCGGCGATCATCAGCGTGCTGCCGAAGCACAGCATGAAGGCATTGGTGATCCAGTTCAGGGCGATCGGGTCGCCGCCGAGCGAGCGGGCGATGGCCGGCATCGCCACGGCCGGCCCGGTGAAGTTGAACGGCAGGGCCAGCAGCGACAGGCACACGGCGGCCAGCACCAGCAGGCTCTCCGTCCGGCCGTGGCCGGCGGAGGGCGCGGGTGCCATGGCCGCGGGCTCGGGAGTCCGGGGCATGGGCGACTCGTTCGTGACGGGAGGCCGCGTGTCCCGGCGGCTTGCGTGAAAGATATTCCGGCCGTAATGCTGGGCCAATCGGCACAAGTTCCGCACTGACCGGAAAATTGTTCTGCAATCTGGCTCGCCATGGACAATTTGAACGGCCTGGCCGCCTTCGTCCGCGCCGCCGAGGCGCGCAGCTTCGTCGCCGCCGGCCGGCAGCTCGGCATCACCGCCTCGGCGGTGGGCAAGGCGGTGGCGAAGCTGGAGGAGCGGCTGGGCGCCCGGCTGTTCCAGCGCAGCACCCGGCGGATCAGCCTGACCGCCGAGGGCACGCTGTTCTACGAGCGCTGCCAGCGCATCCTCGGCGACATCGCCGATGCGGAGGCAGAGCTGCAGCGCGCGCTGGACGCGCCGCGCGGCCGGCTGCAGGTCAGCATGCCGTCGGCGACGCACCGGCTGCTGGTGCCGCTGCTGCCGGAGTTCCTGCAGGCCTATCCCGAGATCGAACTGGATCTCGACTTCAACGACCGCATCGTCGACGTCATCGATGCGGGGCTGGACGTGGTGATGCGCAGCGGCGCGCTGGCCGATTCCCGGCTGATGTCGCGGCGCGTCGGGCCGTTCCGCTTCCACATCGTCGCCTCGCCCGGCTATCTCGCCCGGCACGGCGTGCCGCAGCGGCCGCCCGATCTCGAGCGCCATGCCTGCCTGCGCTACAAGTTCCCGACCGCCGGCACGATGATGGACTGGACGCTGCGGGCCGAACCGGGGACGCCGCCCTGGCGCACCCCGGCGACCCTGGTCTCCAACAGCACCGACGCGCTTGCGGCGGCGGCGAAGCGCGGGCTCGGCCTGCTGTACACGGCCGACTTCATCGTCAAGGAGGCGTTGGAGGACGGGAGCCTGCAGACCGTGCTCGACGCCTACCAGGCCCCGCCCGGCCAGTTCTGGGTGCTGTGGCCGTCCAGCCGGCAGCTGTCGCCGAAGGTGCGGGTGTTCGTCGACTTCCTGTGTACGCGGCTGATCCCGGTGCCGGGCGCCGGAGCCCGAGGCCCACGCGCCCGG
>NZ_JBQJIK010000057.1:0-54805 GCF_052078665.1 Inquilinus sp. CA228
GTTCGGACAACTTCTTCTTCTCTGCGCTGAGCGACAGCGAGGCGGGGAAGGCCGACGTGATCACGGACTTCAGCCAGGGGGAGGACGAGATCTGGCTGACGCAGATCGACGCCGACACCACCAAGGACGGCGGCCAACACTTCACCTTCATCGAGACGGCGACGTTCACCTCAGGGGTGGCGGGGCAGCTGCGCTACGAACACCAGGACGGTGACACGGTGGTGCAGGGCGATGTCGACGGCGACGGCCAGGCCGACCTCGAGATCGTGCTCACCGGCACCATTGACCTGAAGGCGGACGACTTCGTCCTCTGAGGCCGAGCCAGGGCCGGCCATGCCGGCCCTGGTCTTCGCGTCTGGGGCAACGCCGTGGCGCTCGACCGTGGGGGCTGTTCGCTTCCGGTTCCGCTGATCGGTCGGTCCTCCGGCTCATGATCCGGGGAGTGGACGCTCCACGGGCGTTCGCCGGCAACGCTTGGCTCAGCCGTCGATCGGACGGCCGAGGCGGGGCGGTGGAGAGCGCTCCCAAGCGCATGGCGTGGGCCGCGGGCTGCTTCGACGCGCCGGTCGCCAGCAGCTGGAGGCAGCCAGGGGGCTGTGGACACCGGCTGATCTCGGGGCCATACCGCCTCCGCCATTCCAGGAGGCGACGGTCGTTGTCTGTTGCCGTTATCTTTGAGATGTATTGAAATAAATATTTGGAATTGATCGATAGTTATTCTGGAATATTTGATTTTATATTTTATCATTATTCTTGAAATTCTGCGCATCGTCCCTTACATGCTCGCCCGACACGTGGATATCAATCCGCGGGCTTGGCTTGACCTCAGGCGTCCGCACGGCTCGTGCTCCGGCGCTGCAACTATTGGAGTGGTGACCGATGCGTGAGACCGAGATCCTGACCGCCGATCTGGCGGCCCTGCTCTATGGCGGCGCTGATGACGAGCGCCGGGCCAGCCACGTCCAACCGCCTGTCCTGATCACGCCTCACCGCGACCTCGCGCCTCCCGCCCATGGCGAGGCCGAGGCCGCGCCGGCGCTGCCGCTCGCCCTGGCCAGCCACGATGGCGGGGTCTCCGAGGGGCACGACGATGCAAAAGGACCGCATGCCCTCGATGTCATCGTTGGCGGCTTGGAGAACGACGAACTCTGGGGAACGGAAGGCGACGACATAATTTGCGGTTCGGTCGGCGACGACAAGCTCTATGGCCAAGGTGGCAATGATGTACTGTACGGCTATGCCACTACCGGAAACGCCAAGGCCGACGGTAACGACGAGATCTATGGTGGTTCAGGTGACGATGTGGCGTTTGGCAGTTACGGCAATGACGTAATTTGCGGTGACGAAGGTCGCGACACACTGTTTGGCGATGAGGGCAATGATAAAATATATGGCGGCAGCGATAGCGATGAACTGTATGGCCGCAGCGGCGACGACGTTCTTGAAGGCGGCAGTGGTGCCGACCTTCTCGCAGGTGACGACGGCAGCGACACGGCGTCCTATGCCGGCAGCGCTGCGGGCGTGACCGTCGACCTGGCGAGCGGCCGCGGGTCGGGCGGCGACGCCGAGGGCGACACCCTGCGGGAGATCGAGAACCTCATCGGTTCGGCTCACGCCGATGCGCTGATCGGGGACGCCCAGGCGAACCGGCTCGAGGGGGCGGACGGCGATGACCGGCTCGAGGGCGGTGCGGGCGCGGACGAGCTGGTGGGTGGCGCCGGCAGCGACACCGCGTCCTATGCCGGCAGCCGCTCGGGTGTGACCATCGACCTGGCGGCCGGCAGTGGCCGTGGCGGCGACGCCGAGGGCGACACCCTGCGGGAGATCGAGAACCTCATCGGCTCGGCCCATGCCGATGTGCTGATCGGGGACGCCCAGAAGAACCGGCTCGAGGGGGCGGACGGCGATGACCGGATCGAGGGCGGGGCGGGCGCGGACGAGTTGGTGGGTGGAGCCGGCAGCGACACGGCGTCCTATGCCGGCAGCGGCACGGGCGTGACCGTCGGTCTGGCGGTCGGCTCTGGCCTTGGCGGCGACGCGGAGGGCGACACCCTGCGGGAGATCGAGAACATCGACGGCTCGGCCTTTGCCGACGCGCTGATGGGGGATGGCGGTGCGAACCGTCTCGCGGGCGGTGGCGGGGCCGATTGGCTCTATGGCGACGACGGAAACGACATGCTGGAGGGGGGCGACGGCGCCGACGGCCTCGAAGGGGGGAACGGAGCCGATGTGCTGACCGGGGGTGCCGGTGCGGATGTCTTCGAGTACTGGCGTGTGAACGACAGCCTCGCGGGGAGCGGCGACCAGATCACGGATTTCAGCAAGGGAGAGGACAAGATCGACCTGTGGCGGGTGGATGCCGACGACGAGACCGACGCGAACGAGGCCTTCAGCTTCATCGGCACCGAGACGTTCACGTCAGGGGTGGCGGGGCAGCTGCGCTATGAGCACCGGGACGACGGCACCACGGTGGTGCAGGGCGAGGTCGATGGCGACGGCAAGGCCGATCTCGAGATCGTGCTCGCCGGCACGATCGACCTCACTGCCGCCGACTTCATCCTCTGAGTCCCAGATCGGGGTCGGCCTCGGCCGGCCCCGGAGGCCGTCAACGGCGGCTGGCGTGCGTGGCAACGGCTGCCTCAGTGACTCGGAGCCGCACCAGCGGCGCAGGCCGACAACCTCCTGCGCAATGAAAGGGGCTCGACGCGAAGGCCCGTTGGCCAGACCGAGGGCAAGGCGATGCCTTGTTCGAGGCCGCCGAACCCGTCGGGAGCGCGGCCGGGAACTGCGTTCCGGCCTAGCGGTGGCTTCAATTCAAGGGCACTGGTGCAATTCAATTGAGCTGACTGGCACGATCGAGCGCGTGCAGGCATTTGTTGAGGGCGGTCTCCTTGATCGTTGTTCGGGCGTGTTGCCGCCAATGGTGCTGCCGCACACAACGCGAAGAGGATGTGTGGGGCCATGGAAATCGTCGTCGCGACCCCGCGTCCACGATGGCATCGGCGGCCCGGTAGACCTCGCTCCAGACTGGGGGCGCCGCAATGTGGTCCAGGAGGGAAGCCCTTCCTTTCGACCGCGGAGCGGAGTGTCTCGCGCGGCCGAGCGGCTTCCGGGTCGCCCCTCCGAGGATCCGCAGGTTCATCCCGTCATCCGTGGTCCTCGATCAGACGGGCTCTGGCGTGCCCAGTCCCGCCGGAGGGGCCGCAAGGGGACTGTGTAGCCGGGCCGATTTCTGGGCCATGCCGCCTTCTGTCATTCTTGGAGGTGATGGCCTGAGGCCACTAAAGTTATCTTCTGGATGAATAAAATAAATCTTCGGAATTGATCGAGAAATTATGGTAATTCTCGATTCTGTTATTGCAATTTTCCTTGAGTTGTCTGAATCGTCTCTCGCATATTCGCCCGATCCGTGGATATTTGAGCTACGGGCTTGGCTTGACCTCAGGCGCCTACACGGAATCGTGCCCCGGCGCCGCCTCTGTTGGAGCAATGATCTATGCACATCACCGAGACCCTGGCCGCCGATCTGGCTGCGCTGCTCTATGGCTGCGCTGATGACGAGCGCTACGACGGCCCCGGCCAGCGCCCTGCCGGCGCCGCCGCTCCCCTGGTCGGCCGCGTCAGCAGGGCCTCCGAGGGACATGATGACGTGGAAACGCCGATTGCCCTCAAAGACGGGTACGTCGAAGGTGACGAGGGAGACAACAACCTCCGCGGCCTAGCTGGCGACGACGAGGTCGACGGCAAAGGAGGGAATGATCAACTCTACGGCGGCACCGGCGACGACTTGGTGCGAGGGGGCGATGGCGACGATTACATCGAAGGAGAAGCTGGCAACGATGAGCTGTACGGCGATGTCGGCGACGACGTGATTTGGGGTGGCTCTGGTAGCGACGTGGTCTACGGCGGTGACGGCAACGACATAGTGCATCTTGGCCGACCAGGTATGGTCCACGGTAATGATAGGCCGGTTGAGGTGGCATATGGGGAAGCCGGCGATGATTCTCTGCTCGGCGGCGGGGACAAGGATAAGCTCTATGGCGGAAGTGACAACGATGAGCTTCATGGCTACGCGGACAATGACCTGCTCGATGGTGGCAGTGGCAATGACAGGCTCCTTGGTGGGTACGACGATGATCAGCTCCTTGGCGGCGACGGCGAGGATGTGCTGAACGGCGGCCAAGGGGCTGACCGGCTTGATGGCGGCGCTGGGGTGGACACGGCATCCTACGCCGACAGCGCAAGCGGGGTGGTGATCGATCTCGTAAGTGGCAGCGGGAAGGGCGGCGACGCCCAGGGCGACAGCCTGATTGGCATCGAGAACCTGATCGGCTCGGCCTATGACGATGTGCTCCTGGGCGATGCTTCCGCAAACGTGCTCGAGGGTGGTGCCGGGGCCGACCTGCTGAAGGGCGGCGCGGGGATGGACACGGCGTCCTACGCGAGCAGCGCCAGCGGGATGACGGTCGATCTCGGGGCTGGCAAGGGTCAGTCCGGTGATGCCGAGGGCGATGTGCTGGACAGCATCGAGAACGTGATCGGATCGGCTCACGACGATGTGCTTCTGGGCGATGGCTCCGCAAACGTGCTCGAGGGCGGTCTCGGGACCGACCGGCTTTATGGCGGGGAGGGCAGCGATACGCTCGAGGGTGGCGGCGGCGGCGACTGGCTGGAGGGTGGCGCAGACAACGACGTGCTGATGGGCCAGGAGAGCCAGGACCTGCTCTATGGCAACGACGGCGCCGATGTGCTCGACGGCGGCAGCGACCACGACTGGCTCGAAGGTGGGGCCGGACAGGACACCCTGACCGGCGGGACCGGCGCGGATAACTTCAACTACTATGCGGTGAGCGACAGCGAGGCAGGGAGCGCCGACGTGATCACGGACTTCAGCCAGGGGGAGGACGAGATCTGGCTGACGCAGATCGACGCCGACACCACCAAGGACGGCAGCCAGTCCTTCACCTTCATCGAGACGGCGACGTTCACGCCGGGGGTGGCGGGGCAGTTGCGCTACGAGCACCAGGACGGCAACACCCTGGTGCAGGGCGACGTCGACGGCGACGGCCAGGCCGATCTCGAGATCGTGCTCGCCGGCACGTTCGAGCTCTTAGCCAGCGACTTCGTGCTCTGAGCCCGAGCAGGGGCCGGCCTCGGCCGGCCCCTGGCCTCCGCCAGCCGGGCGGCGGCCAAGCAGTCCTCACCTTCCGGGATCGCCATCTGGAAGTCTCCCGTCGCAGGCCGATCATTGCCGTCTCACGGCTCTCTGTCCGTTGGCTATCTTTCCGGCGTCGAGCTGATGCCGAATGATAGTGTGCGGTCGATTGCCAATGTTGCCATAACTCAAAGTTATTATAATAATCAGAAGCGGAATGTTGGATTTTGTTTTTGGTCTCCATTGAATTAAAATTGTTTCTGTTCTAGATTTTCAGCCGCGGCCGGAGCCGGCTCCCGGCCCGTCGATGGCGGCCGCGCCATGGATATGGTCGCGAAAGGATTCGTCATGGGCTTGCCCTTCCTGGTACCCGCAGCCTCGCCGGACCATCCTGTCCGCAGGCGGCTGCGAGCGTGGCTGCCCGCGGCCTTTGCCGTCCTGTTGCTCGCGGGCTTGCCGCCTCTCGCCGCCCCGGGCTGGGCGGCAGCCGGCGCGCCGGCCCAGGCAGCCCCCAAGACGGCACCGGATCTGCGCGATCTGGTCGCGCGCATCGCACTCTATCCCGATGATCTGCTGTCGCTGGTGCTGCCGGCGTCGGCCGCGCCTCTCGACGTGGTCCAAGCCGTCCGCTATCTCGACAAGCGCGGGAAGGACCCATCCCCCGCCCCCGATCCGAACTGGGACCCCGCCGTGATCGCCCTCCTGAACTACCCGGAGGCGCTGCGGCTCATGGACTCCGACCTCGACTGGGCCGAACAGCTCGGACAGGCGGTGGCCGGCAATCTCAACGGCGTGCTCGACGCCATCCAGGGGATCCGGAACGAAGCCGTGGGGGCTGGCTATCTGGCCTCGAACGACAAGGTCACGGTCACCCGCCAGCCGGCACCGGCCGGCACGTCGCCTGGTGCGGCGGCCGGCAAGCAGACGGTGGTGATCCGCAGCGCCGACCCCGACATCGTCTACGTCCCGACCTACAGCCCGGCGATGGTGGTGAACCAGACCTACGCCTCGGCCCCGCCGGTGGCCTACCCCACCCCCTATCTCAGCTACCAGTCGCCGGCCGCGCCCTTCTTCACCGGACTGCTCTTCGGCACCGCTCTGGGCTATGCCCTCAGCTGGGACGACCGCGACATCGACATCGACGTCCACCATGTCGATTGGGACGATATTGATTGGGATCATGTCGACTGGGACAAGGTCCACCGTGTGCGCCCGGACATCGACATCGGCGGCGACGTCAATGTCAACGTCAACACCCTCATCAACAACGGCCGATTCAAGAATGTCGACCGCACCACGCTGCAATCGCAGATAGACGCGAACCGCCAGACCTTCGTGGCCGCCCATGGCCAGATCGGCGACGGCCAGCGGCGTGTCTGGCGGCCGGACGACGCACGTCCGGAAGGGGGACGTCCCCGCCAGGACGGGCCGAGCCTCGACACAACGCAGCGCGCAACCACCGAAGGGCTGCGTCAGCGCGATCAGGCGACGGCCGGTGCTCCGCGGCTGCAGCAGCCCCGGCAGCCGCCGCGGGTCGGCGACGGCACCGGACGGAAGGACGGCGCCTTCGGCAACGTAGCGCCGCGGCCCGAGACCGGCCGCGCCTCGGTCCGCGGTCGCGAGAGCCTGGACCTGCCGCAGCGCCCGGGCTCGAGAGCGGTGCCCCAGGATCGGCCGGGCCCGCGCCAGCGGGTCATCGCGCCCGCCGCCCTGCCGCAGCGCGGGTCCGGCCGCTTGGGCGATGCCCCGGACGGCAACCGCAACCGCCTGTTCGGCCGATGAACCCGAGCGCAGGAGCGCATTCATGCTGACATCGATCAGGCGTCGGGGAAGGCGTCTCCTCGGTCTCGCCGTCATTCTCCTCCCGTTGCTGATGCCTTCGGCCGTGGCCGAAGGCCAGGACGGCGATGGCCCGCAGCGCTTCGACGCGCCGGAGGCGGCCAGCAGGGCGATGGTCGAGGCGTTGGAGGCGGGGGACCCGGACGGAGTCCTGCGCATCCTCGGCACACGCTACCGCGACGCGCTGATGCCCGATGACCCGGTCTCCTTCGAGGAGGGGCTGGACGATGTCGTCGCTGCGGCTCGGGCCAGGGCCGTCCTGGAGGGTGAGGGTGACCTGCGGATCATTGCCATGGGCTTGGCCGGCTGGACCTTCCCGATTCCGATCGTTCGGGCGGCGGACGGCTGGCGCTTCGACACCGAGGCCGGTCTCGACGAGATCCTGGCCCGGCGCATCGGCGCCGATGAGCTGGCGGCGCTCACGGTGCTGCAGGCATATGGCCCCGCGCAAATGGCCTATGCCGCCAAGGACCGCGACGGTGACGGCGTGCTCGAATTCGCGCAGAGGCTGGTCAGCTCGCCTGGCAGGCAGGACGGACTCTATTGGCCGGACGTGGCCGATACCGATCCCAGCCCCTTCGGACTCTTGGTGGCGGAGGATCGGAGCTATTTCGAAAGTCGTCGCCCCGGACAGCCCTATCACGGATATTACTTCCAGATCCTGACCCGGCAGGAGGGCGAGGTGCCGGGCGGCCGCTACGACTACGTCATCAACGACAACATGATCGCCGGCTTCGCACTGATCGCGGTTCCGGCGACCTATGGCCGGACCGGCCGGATGACCTTTCTGATCAATCACCTCGGCTTGATCTGGCAGAAGGATCTCGGTGACCGCACCGAGGTGCTTGCGGCGGCGATCCAGTCCTACGCCGTCGACGCCACCTGGGTCGAGGCATCGTCCGGGCCGTAGCCAACGGAAACATGCAGCAGCAGTTCTGGAAGGCGTCCTGACGGCCGAGAAGATCGGCGTCGTCCTCAGACAGCCGGGTGAGGTGCTGATTGGTGTCGACGGCGATACGACAGTCCCCGATGCGAGGGATCGCCCTCTACACGGGCGGCGTCTTCATCCTGCGCCGAGAGGCCCGGCCGAACGGGTCAAACTCGCCGGCGCCCCGACATTGCCATAGCCGATCGAGAAGAGAGCGGGCGACCGCGCGAGGCGGATCGGTGTCCGCATCCGGCACGACCAAGTGAGGTCGCCTCAAGACCCGATACAGCGCGATGCGTCGGCCGGTGGCGGATGGGTTCGTCCTTTCATTGAGAAGAGGTAGCGATCTGGTCGGCAAGCACTACCGCGATGGTCTGAGCCGTGCGGAGCTGCTGTAGGATGACCGGCAGAGTCTCCGACGCGAATGTCCGCAGTGCCGTGTCCTGGCCCGAACCGATCTCGTAGACCAGAATTTGCGACAGTGTGGTGAGGTCAGTGATCTGCCCGGCGACATAGGCCTGATCGAACGCGATGCCGGACAATTGAACGAGCAGCCCGTGGATCGCGCGATGCTCGGGATCCAGGTCGACCGAATACCGGAAGCCGCTCGCCCTGATCAGATCGACGAGACGGTCCCGCACACGGGTGTGCTCCTCGATGATCTGGCGGGCAAAGCCGCGGACGGCGTTGTTCGTGCTCTTCTGCTCCGCAAGGTGGCCGAACTCGATCATGACGAAGCCGCCAACCGCCATCTGGAGGATGAAAATGCCGTCAGCCGGAAGAGATTGGTCCGTGACAGTCCCCGATGGTCCGATCTTCGATCCACGAAGCGAGATGCTGCCGCTCGAGATCTCCCCGCTCAGGGACGTCGCGGCTGTATCCTGAGGACGAGCGGGCGATGTCGTCAGAAGAAGGGTGGTCAGCACACCCGCTGCGATCCGATAGCTCATACCTGTCTCCTTGTCGGACGCCCGCACGGCAGCCCGATCGTCGAGCGGATGGGGCTGTTGGTGTGTCCCCATCGTCCTGCATCCGCCTCGGAGGTCGGCCGCGCACCATGACGACTCTGCATCTCCATGCTTCTATCGACGATCTCGAAGTATGGATTCAGAATTGAATGGGCAATCTTTCTAAGATATAGAAGCCTCTAAGATTGTGCTCAAGAAAATATTTCCATTAATATTTGTTATGGATTGAATTGACCTGAGCATGGGTGCAATTTGCTGTGGAAGGCGAGTTGTCGGCAACCCGCGGCCGATCGTCGAGGACAAGAGGCGGTTCCGCAAGTTCGAACGCCCGTCGCTCTCCGGCGACACCGGCAAGATCCGCTCGGCGCTGGGCTGGGCCCCGAAATGGTCGCTCGAGGAGGGGCTGCGCGACCTGATGAATATCGAGCCCCATCACGCCACGAGTTTTGTCGGGAAGGATAAGACCCCAATCCCGACTGGCGGATGCGTTTCCAGGCAGCCGAAATCTGTTCGGAAGATTGGATAGTGGTGTCTCGATTTGTTGATGGAGTGGTTGAGGTTGGTGCCTTCCGGGGGGCTTCCGAGGAAACCTCTGGACGACCTCGCCTGGGCCTTCCGTCCGAGCCTGGATCAAGACGCACAATCGTCCCCCTCGATTCTGTTGAAATGGCGGGACGACGGATTGCGCCGTGCATCTTTAGCGAAGGACGCCGCCCTTGCATAAGTTCTAGTAATATTTCTACTGATATTCAGTAATTCCGGTTTCGATATCTGGTTTGTGTTGATCGGTTCTATATAAGATCATATATCTTGGGCGCTCTCGTACATGTTTCCGATCCTCGGTGATCTGTTTCTGAGAATTTGGTCTGATCTTGGCGTCCGTGCGGATCGTGCTCTGACGCCCCAGCTTCTGGATGAAGAAACGTGCGCAACGTCACAGCCTCGACCGTCGATGCGTTGGTCCTGCACTCTGGCGCCGGCGATGAGCGCCAGGACGACCGAAGCGGCCACAGCCTCCAGCACTCGCACCGTCTCCCACATCCGATGGTGAACGGCCTCGCCCAAGAAGGACCGGCACAGCCGTCCGGCAGACCCCTTTCCGACGGCGCGTGCCTCCCGATCGCTTCCGAGGACGAGGCGGTGAGGGTCCTCTTCGGCGGTGATTTGATTGAAGGTGACGATCAAGACGAGGTGCTCGGCGGGAACCTTGGTAATGACGAGATTCACGGCAAAGGGGGGAGCGACGCACTCTTCGGCGGGCGTGGAAACGACAAACTCTACGGTGGTGATGGAGATGATGAGCTTAATGGCGACGAGGGCATGGACCTGCTCCGCGGCGGAGAAGGCAACGATCTGATCCGCGGTGGAGACGGGGATGATATTGACAACCTCTCCGGAGACGCCGGCGATGACGAATTGTACGGTGACGGTGGCGACGATAAGCTCAGCGGCGGTGAGGGTGACGATGTTCTGAATGGCGGCGCCGGTGCCGACCGGCTCGATGGTGGGTCGGGAGTGGACACGGCGTCCTATGTCGACAGCGCCGAAGGCGTGCTGATCAATCTCGCGACCGGCGGTGGCTGGGGCGGCGCCGATCGCAAGCCGTAGGTAGCGCTGGAAACCGCACCAAAGCATCTGGCCCGACAGGACCCTTCGCGGATCATGCCCATCAACAGGAGATCGATATGGAGAAGTCGGAACGCTATGGCGATCGCTTGTTCCATCCTGGTCGCGAAGGGGAGTACGACCGGCTCACTGCCTTGGCCGCCGCGTTCGATCCCGCCACGCAGGGTCGGCTGGCGGCTTTGGGAGTACGGCGCGGATGGCGATGCCTGGACGTCGGCGCCGGTCCGGGTACGGTCAGCCGGTGGCTGGCCGAGGTGGTTGCCGGTGGCGAGGTCGTGGCCGTCGATCGGGACACCCGCTTTCTCGAGCAGATCGATCATCCGCGGCTTGCCGTCATGACCGCGGACATCACGGAGCCGGATTTTGCTCCCGGCACGTTTGATCTGGTGCATGCCCGGTTCGTGCTCATGCATTTGCGCGACCGGGACCATCTGCTTGCCCGCATGCTCTCCTGGGTGCGACCTGGCGGATGGCTGGTTGTCAGCGACCATGCTGATTTTGGCGTCTTCTCCTCGGCTCACTCTGCTTACAGGAACACCTTGACAGCCCTGTGGCGGACACTGGCCAACACGATCGGCACTGACATGACTTACGGTCGTCGTCACCCGGGGACGTTGGCGGCGCATCGCTTGACGGACATCGGCATGGCGGTTGACCTTCCTATCGTCACCGCCGGATCGCCACTCGCCCTCTTCTGGGACTTGACGCTGCGCCAAGCGGTCCCAAGCCTCTTGGCGTCGGGTTCGGTGGCGCACAAAACCATTGAGTCCGCGCTCGCCTATCTGGCGGATCCAGGGATCTGCGATTTGTCCGTCGGGATGATCACGGCCTGGGGCCGTCGGCCATCCTCTATCGCCGTCCGGTGAGGACGCTTGAGGATCTCCAGCGCCAATCGGAGGATCGTGATCGATCTTGCGAAGCCGAGACTCGCAAGCTCTATCTGGTTGTCCTCGCCGTATATATCTCTGCAGCGAAGAATATGCTTCATGCGGATTGATAGAGAGGGTGAGTTATATAGCATCCATAACGCGGGAATGAGTATACTATAATTGATATTCATTTGACCATTTTTTAATAAAACCTAATTTGTATTTAGTGAGGATGTCGCGTGACGAGGCGTTGGCATCAGAGGTCTAGACGCATCTCTACTATCAAGGCAAGGATCATGATCACATACCCGTCGGATATGGGTGTCGCTGACGCTCTCTATGGCCAGGGCTTTGCTGGTGACATCGATCACCGCCATCACGGCGCCGGCAACCTTCCCGAAGCCCAGGGCTGCTCCGATCGCCAGCCCCTCTGGATCGGTGTCGATTCCGAGGGCGGCCAGCGCGGTGACGCCGGCACCCCCTGGATCAGGCCCAGCGAAGTCTGGAACGGCGAAGGCAACCGGAACGATACACATGACGGAACCGCTGAAGACGACACGCTCAACGGCCATGGCGGCGATGACATTCTGTGTGGCTTGGACGGCAATGATATTCTGAACGGTGGCGGTGACATCGACATGCTCGATGGCGGCGCAGGCGCAGACCGGTTGTGCGGAGGCTCGGGCGGAGATGTTCTGTGCGGTGGGAGCGGCAAAGATACCTTCGTCTACAACGCTGTGAGCGACAGCAAGCCAGGCAATTCCTATGCCCACGACACCATCGTGGATTTTCATCAGGGAGAGGATCTGATCGATCTGTCGGCGGTCGACGCCGATGGCACGGAGGACGGCGTTCAAGGGTTCGCCTTTATTGGCAACGAGGTCTTTCATGGTGAGGCCGGTGAGCTGCGCTATGAGCACAAAGACGGCGACACGCTGGTGCTGGGCGACACCAATGGCGACAAGATCGCCGATTTCGAGATCAAGCTCGATGGAACGATCTCTCTGTGGGAGACGGATTTCCTGCTGTGAGGCGCGGAGATCCGGTGCGCCTGCCCTCATCGAGAAAACTGCGTCGTGTCCGGTCTCCGACTCCAGCGTTCGGGGAAGCCCGGCACGTCGGTCTGGATCTTCATGCAAGGGATGGGTTGTGATCGCGAGAGCCTCAAGACCGGCGACGGAGAGCGGCCGACGGTTGGTCGGCTTGGTTGCGGCGTGCATCGGCCTGGCGACAGTGCCTGAGGCCCAGGCCCAGGCCCAGATGATCGGGATCGGAGTCGATCCTCTGGCTGCTTCGACGACGCAGGACGATGCAGTCAGCCTCGGTCTCGGAGCCGGTGTCATGCCGGACTTCGTTGGGGGAGGCGAACTGCGGGTGGAGCCGATTCCGATCGTCGGTGTTCGGTTCGGTGACATCGCCTTCGCTGCGACGGGACGCGGTATCGGCGCGAATCTCGTCAGGTTTAGCGGTCTCAGTGCGGGGCCTTTCCTCGATTATTCGCTCGGCAGCAAGCGGAGCCGGGCTGCCGACGGCCTCGATGACCTCGACGGGACGGGCCTTGCTGGGCTCTTCGTCCGATACAGCCTGGCTCCGTTCGCCATCGAGGGGCGCGTGGGCCATAGTTTCGCAGGCGACTTCGATGGCTATGTCGCCACCCTGTCCGGGGTGATGGCCTTCGAGTTGGCGGAAGGGTGGCGCGGTCGGGTCGGCGCCACGGCCCTGTGGGGCGACGGCGGCTGGAGCGATGCCTTCTTTGGCATCGACGACGGCGAGGCCTCCCGATCAGGGCTGCCGGCGTATCGGCCCGGCGCCGGCATCCAGGAGGTCAGCCTGTTCCTCGGGTCGGCCTACGACATCACGCCGTCCATTTCCCTGGTCGGCTATGTGCGGGTGTCGCGGCTCGTCGGCGAGGCAGCCGACAGCCCGATCGTGGAGGCGGAGGGTGAGGCCGGCCAGATCGCGGCGCAACTCGGGCTGGTCTATCGCTTCTGAGTGGCCGCCGCCCCGCCGCGGCAAGGATAAACGAAGGGGCAGGCTGTCGATCGAAGCTCTCAGCTGCGAGGAACGGCAGGCGCGATCGTGTCCGACGGCGGACCTCAAATCTCCGCTCCAGAGGATCAGATTGTGATGACGGTGGATGGCTTCCGCTCCGATCCCGCAAATCCGTCGGACGGCAGCGCACTTGCGTTGCGTCCGCGTTGGCCTGCCGGAGATCCCGAGTCCATGATCGATAAACCTGCTATGGGCGAAGAAGAGCCGATGCCTCGAACAGGGATGCGTCAGGGTCTTCACCAATGGAGCGCCCATCGCGGCGGTCATGCTCGGTTCCCAGTGCTGCTGCTGATCGCAGCGACATGCTTCGGGCTCGCCGGTTGCGGTGCCGTGGCCTTTCCATTCCGTGTTGTTGCCGATACGGCGAAGATCGTTCCGGTGGTGGGTGACGCGGTCGCGGCGCCGCTGGATGCGGCCGGTGACGCCATCGATTGAACCTTGAAGTCGGGTTCCGCCGGTAGCGTCCCGGTACGGAGGGATCTCGCGATGCTGCGCCGGGCTTGGTCCGTTCGATCTCGGAGCGGTTCGACTCCGAGATCGAGCCGCTCAAGCTCCTGATTTGCGACCTGAAGGAAGGCAAGGTGGTGGGCGAGCCAAACCATCCCTCTGGCGGCCGGGCGTGGCGGTGGCGTTGAGGTTCTGGTCGTCGGCGGTTCAAGCGTTGCCGAAGAGCGGAGACGGCTCCGTCCTGGTGGCTCCACAACACGTCTCCGGTCTGGCCAAGAGCGCGAATCGCCAGCATAGACGCTCATTCGCGGCGGGGGCGGTGATGGGAGCCTGCAATAATTCCTGCTTGGAGAGTCGAACGCGCGACCCGACACGCCCGAGCCGGGCACGGGTCTCAAAAGCTCGACGGATCCCGATCTGGAAGAGGGTTGTGGATAATAGTGTCTGTTGTTGTTTCTCTTGATTCTTTAGCCCTGTGGTCAATAAATTATAATAATTCATTCTAGATAATCTGGTAATGTGAGCGAAATATTGAAAATTTTTATTGAACTTATTGTCGGATTCATTAAAGTTCACCGCTTCTGGATCCGATCCGTGAGCACGGCTTGGCCACGGGCATCGGCACGGGGCACCGTCTGGCACAGCACTCTTTGGAGAATGACCCATGCACGATGCTGGGACCCTGGTCGCAGATCTGGCGGCTCTGCTCTATGGTGGCGACGATGAGCGCCGGACCAGCCCCGGTCAGCCGCGTCTCCCTGCGGCCTCCGACCGCGATCTCTCGCATTTGGCCGATGCCCCCGCCCCGATCGCGTCGTCGCGACCGCTCGCCCCGTCCGGCCGCGGCGGTGAGGTCCTCGTGCCGCGCGACGACACGGAAGGCGTGCGTGGCCTCGAGGTTATCGAAGGCGACGACGAGGACGACAAGCTTCACGGGTGGCTTGCAGGCGACAGCATTCATGGCAACGGAGGAAATGACAAACTGTACGGCGACAGGGGGAACGATGTGCTTTGGGGCGGCGATGGTGAGGATCTGTTGTCTGGTGATGAGGACAATGATCAGCTGTACGGCGACGGCGGCAACGATAATCTGCGAGGCGGGACGGGTGACGATGTCCTCTGCGGTGGCGCGGCGGCGGATGAACTGGACGGCGGCGAGGGCGCGGATACTGCGTCCTATGAGGACAGTCGCGAGGGGGTGAGGGTCGATCTGGCGAGCGGCCTTGGCTGGTTCGGCGATGCGGCGGGCGACCGGTTGGAAGAGATCGAGAATGCGACCGGCTCGGCCCGCGACGACGCCTTCGTCGCGAGCAGCCAGGCGAACCGGCTCGACGGCGGGGACGGCGTGGACTGGGTCCAATACTTCATCAGCGACGCCGGGGTGACCGTCGATCTTGCGACGGGTTGGGGCTCGGGTGGCTGGGCCGAGGGAGACGAGCTGGTCGGGATCGAGAATGTCGAAGGCTCGGACCATGCGGACCGGATCACTGGCAACGCGGCGGGGAACAAGCTCGCCGGCCGGGATGGCGACGACGTGCTCGACGGTGCCGACGGCGCCGATGTGCTCTCCGGCGAGGCCGGGGAGGACAAGCTGTGGGGCGGTGCGGGGGCGGACCGACTCGAAGGTGAGGCCGGCGACGACACGCTGCGAGGGGGCGCGGGGGCGGATGTGCTGGATGGCGGGGCGGGGATGGACTTTGCCAACTATCAAGGATCGTCAGCTGGGGTGAAGGTCGATCTGCGGACCGGGACGGGGTTGGGCGGCGACGCCGCAGGCGACGTGCTGACCGGGATCGAGAACCTGTACGGGTCGAGCCAGGACGACGAGCTGATCGGGGATGATGGGCGGAACATCATCGGCGGTGAACGGGGAAACGATATCCTCCTCGGCCATGGCGGCGCCGACGTGCTGTCCGGCGAGGATGGCAATGACAGCCTCCTTGGCGGCGACGGCGACGACCGGCTGGTTGGAGGGGCCGGAAGCGATGACATCCGTGGCGGCGCTGGCGACGATTCGGTGGATGCCGGCAGCGAGGACGACATCGTCTTCGGTGAGGCCGGGGACGATGTGCTTTACGGTGGCACGGGCGGCGACCAGCTCGACGGCGGCGAAGGCAATGACCTCCTGGAGGGGGCGGGGGGCGGGGATGTGCTGATCGGCGGGGTGGGGATCGACACGCTGAGCTATGCCGGGGCGGCGTCGGGGGTGTTGGTCGATCTCGACATCGGCGTCGCTACGGGCGGGGATGCGGACGGCGACAGCTTTTCCGGGATCGAGCAGGTGGTCGGATCGGCCTGGGCCGATGTGCTGCGCGGTGATGGCGGGGCGAACGCGCTCTGGGGCGGCGCAGGCGACGACTGGCTCCGCGGGGAAGGAGGCGACGACGTGCTCAAAGGGGGGAGCGGAGCCGATATCCTGGAGGGCGGCGAGGGGATGGACACGGCCGACTACTATGCCTCCGCTGCCGCGGTGACGGTCGATCTGGAGCACGGCCGGGGCTCCGGCGGCGATGCCGCGGGCGATGCGCTGATCGGGATCGAGAATGTCGTGGGCTCGAACGGCGCCGACACGCTCACCGGCAATGGGGCGGGGAACCTTCTTCAAGGCTGCGATGGCCGCGACTCGCTCCATGGTGGCGACGGCGATGACGGATTGTACGGCAGCGGCGGCTACGACCGGCTCGCAGGCGGTGCGGGCCGGGACGTGTTGACCGGCGGGGCCGACGAGGACGACTTCGTCTTCGATGTGGTGAGCGATAGCGCAGCGGGGGCCGGCGACGTGATCACGGACTTCAGCCGGGCGGAGCAGGACCTGATCTGGCTGAAGGAGATCGACGCCAACCCCGAGAGGAGCGGCGACCAGTCCTTCACCTTCATCGAGGATCGCGACTTCAGCGGGACGGCCGGGGAGCTGCGTTACGAGCACAAGGACGGCAACACGCTGGTGCAGGGGGATGTCGACGGCAACGGCGTGGCCGATCTCGAGATCGTGCTTGTGGGCGAGATCGACCTGATAGCAGACGACTTCATCCTCTGATTCCGAGCCCGGGCCGGCGCCGGCTTTCGATCGGTCACGCACTCAGGCAGGCATCAGCCCTCCGGATATGCGGCGTCTCGCGGAGCGGCGGGGACCGACAGGGCGGGCGAGAGAGGAAGGGCCTCTGTCGCCTCCAGAGGGAGGCCTGCTCAATGGTTTCATCGCGAGGCGGCGCGGCGGAGGACGGTGCGGGACATATCTCGGCAGTGCTCTCGCAGGAGAGCCGCGGAGATCACGAGGGGCGGGGGGTGTTTCCTCGGTGAGGTCGCGGCAGTCGCGTCCGAGCTCGCCCTCCGACAGGCTTCGGAGGAACTGACCCATGGCCTCTGCGGGCAGGCTCACGGGCCGAGATCGTGCACGTCCGTTTCGAATTATATATTATGGAAACTCTCTTTATTGAATATAGTTATCGTATTCGCGTACTATGTGAATAGTTTCTCTGCGTCAATTCTATTTGACGTGTTTCCAATTGTCGTCGTAACTTGGGCGGGATATGGATCACGCGGCGACGCAGTCTGTTCTGTCGGCTTGACGGCCGCAGACGTTCCTCTTTTCAGAGGTAAGGCGGCGATCAAACCTCATCGGAGGCCCGATATGGCGAGTTTGCTCCAGTGTCGGGAGCGCGCCGACGACGAGCGTCTCGATCAGCCTCGCGAACTGGAGCTGGATGGCCTTCGATTGCGGGGCCGGGGATCTGCGCTATGGGCGCAAGGACGGGAGCTCGGTGGCCGAGGGCGATGCCGGTGGCGACGGTGAATCCGATATCGAGATCGTGCTTGAGGGCATGGTCCGGCTTCCTGACGGCGACCTCCTGCTCTGGGTCGGCATCACCCAACCAGTTCTTTTCAGCCATCTCCGTAGAGAACGATATGAGACTGCAGGCGTGCAAGGCGCAGGAGAGCGCCGATGGCGAGTGGCTCGGCAGATTCCGGCTGATACCATGATCGAGCCCATTGCGATCGTCGGTATGAGCTGCCGCCTGCCAGGTGCTCCGGACCTGGATGCTTATTGGACGCAGCTCGTGGCAGGAGCCGACGGCGTCGGTCCCATCCCGGCCGAGCGCTGGGATCTCAATGCCTTCTACGATCCGGACCCCGGTGCGCCTGGCCGGGCGATCGCCAGGCACGGCGGATTTCTGGATCGGGTGGACGGTTTCGATCCGCTGTTCTTCCGCATTTCGCCGCGCGAGGCCATGCAGATGGATCCGCAACAGCGGCTCATGCTTGAGCTGGCGTGGGAGTCGCTCGAGGACGCGGGCATTGCGCCATCCAGCCTGCGTCGCCTGCCGGTGGGTGTCTTCGTTGGTGCGATCGCCAATGACTATACCCAAGTGCTGAGCCGCCATGGGATCGAAAGCATTAGCCAGCACACCGCCACCGGAATGCAGTTGGGCATCATCGCCAACCGGATCTCGCATGCACTGGCGCTTGAAGGTCCGAGCCTGGTTGTGGACACCGCCTGCTCCGCCTCGCTCGTCGCCGTGCATCTCGCTTGCCAGAGCTTGCGCGCCGGGGAGACCACTGTTGCCCTCGCCGGCGGCGTGCACCTGATCCTGGCGCCCGAATCGATGGTGACGATGTCGAAGCTGGGCGCCCTGTCGCCTGGGGGGCGCAGCAGGCCCTTCGATGCTCGGGCAGACGGCTACGCCCGGGGCGAAGGCGGCGGTGTCATCGTTCTGAAGCCGCTCTTGCAGGCCCGCGCCGACGGAGATCGAATCTACGCGGTCATCCGCGGGAGCGCCGTCAACAATGACGGGCCGAGGATCGGCCTGACCGCTCCCAGCCAGCGCGGCCAGGAAGCCATGCTTCGACTGGCCTGCAGAAACGCGGGTGTCGAACCATCATCCATTCACTACGTCGAAGCCCATGGAACCGGTACTCGTCTCGGCGACCCCGTTGAAGCGGGAGCGCTCGGCGCTGTGCTTGGCGCCGATCGGTCGAGGGACCGGCCGCTCCTCATCGGTTCGGTCAAGGCGAATATCGGTCATCTCGAGGGCGCGTCAGGCATCGCCGGTCTGATCAAGGCCACGCTCGCGGTCCATCACCGGCAAGTCCCTCCCACGCTTCACTTCGAGGAGGCGGGTTGCGCCATCCCACTAGCCGACCTGAAGCTCGCCGTACCCACTCGGCTCACCCCCTGGCCCCCGTCACAAAGCGGGCCCGCCCGGGCCGGTGTAAGCGCCTTCGGGTTCGGCGGCACGAACTGCCATGTCATCCTCGAGGCCGAGGTTGAGAGGCCTACCCCTTCGGCCCGGCCGGAAGAGGGGCTTCCCACGCTTATGCCGGTTTCCGCTCGCAGCCCGGCTGCTCTTGCGGATCTCATCCGGGCTCTCGGCGAGATGGTGAGAGACAAACCCAACGTCGATCTCTCCGAGTTGGCAGCCGCTGCCGCGGTATGCCGCGACCATCATCAGCATCGTGCTGCAATCGTCGCCGGCAATCTCGACGAGCTTGCGACCGTCCTGGACGCTCAGCCACGTGGCGCCCCGGGTCGCACCGGCGACGCGCCCCCGCGTCTCGCCTTTGTGTTCTCTGGACAGGGCTCGCAATGGTTGGGCATGGGCCGGGAACTGCTTAAGGTCGCCCCTGTCTTCCGCGCGGCCCTCGAAGCCTGCGGCTACGCCCTCGGACCCTTGGCGGGTCATTCTCTTTTGGATGTGTTCCATCTCGACGAGACCCGCTCTGATCTGTTCCGAGCGGATGACGTCGTCCAACCCTGCATCTTCGCAGTTCAGGTGGCCCTTGCGGCGCTTCTGCAGTCATGGGGTGTGAGGCCCGATATCGTCGTCGGTCACAGCATGGGAGAGGTCGCCGCTGCCCATGTAGCCGGCGCTCTGACGCTGCGCGAGGCCTCGCTTGTCATCCGTGCGCGAAGCCGCCTGGCGGCCTCGGAGGGCGGTTCGGGTGGCATGGCTCTCGTCGAATTGGGGCAGACGGAGGTCGAGAACGCCATCGCCGGACGGCGCGGCCGGCTCTCGGTCGCTGCCTGCAACAGCCCGACCTCGACCGTCATTTCCGGCAACGCCGCGGATCTCGACGCAGTCATCGAAGAGCTTGCTCGCCGGAACATCTTCTGTCGTCGCATATCCGTCGACTATGCCTCCCACAGTCGGCACATGACCCCGATTCTGCCTCAGCTCCGCGCGGAGCTTTCCACTCTCTCGCCGCGGCCGGCCACCATACCTTTCTTCTCCACCGTCACGGGCCGCGTCGAGGACGGCCGAGTTCTCGATGGCCGTTACTGGGCCATGAATCTCTCCCGGCCTGTGCTGTTCGCGCAGGCGATGCAACTGCTGATCCAGAATGGGGTTTCGCTGTTCCTCGAACTCAGTCCGCACCCGCTGCTCCTGACATCGATACGCCAATGCATGGAGAGCGCCGGGCAAGTCGGCACCGCGCTCGCGTCGCTGCGCCGCGGCGAGCCCGAGTTTCGCGCCCTGCTCCACAGCCTCGGGTCTCTTTACACCTGCGGTTGCCCCATCGACTTCCGGAGTCTTCATGGCCGTCGCCATGTTGGTCTAGTGCGACTGCCGCTCTATCCCTGGCAACGGCAGCGCTGCCGGATCGGAGAGCAGCCCGCCGACCTGAGCAATGCCGGTACTTCGACCGGTGCGTCGCCATGCCATGTGCCGGCGGATCAGGCGTTCACGGCTTGTCCAGTCGGCCAGTCCCGCGACCTTCTTGAAGCGCAGTTGCGCAGGATCGCGAGCCAGACCCTCGGCCTGCCGATGAAGCACTGCGATGTTCGCGCTCCGCTGCCGCAACTGGGGCTCGACTCGCTGCTCGCGACAGAGGTCAGCGCCCGCTTCGTCCGTGAGCTCGGCATGCCGTTGCCTGTCGCTTGGCTGCTCGATGGATCGAGCATCGCGGCCATTGCGGCACGTCTTGGTGTGTTGGCCGCGGCGCAATCTCCCGTCGCCCGGCCCGCGGGAGATCCTGCAATCGTCTCGCTGCGGAATTCCCCGAATGCGCCGTTGCGCCTCATCTGCTTCGCTCACGCAGGAGGGGGCATCCCCGCATTCCGCGGCTTGGCCCGGGCATTGCCTGGATATATCGAATGCCTTTCAACCCGGGCGCCTGTTCGCGGCGGCAGTCAGGGCCAACTCGTGCAGCATCGATTCCAGATCCAGCTTGAGGCCTTCTTCTCCGCGATCCGCCCCTATCTCGATCGACCCTTCGCCTTCTTCGGACACAGTATGGGCGCGCTCGTGGCATTCGAGCTCGCCCGCCGGCTCATCTCCACCCAGTCTCCCGGTCCGCTTGGCCTCTTCGTCTCCGGTTGCCCTGCGCCCGACCGTTGGATGGGCCGTGCCGGCGTGCTCCGGCGTGCCCTCGACGATCCACGACAGGATCTGCGAGCCGCCCTTGAGATCCTGCTCGGAGACGCCGGTGATGCCGCCCTCGTCACCCCCGATCTGGCGCGGCACACCGAAGAAACGCTTCGAGCCGATCTTTCGGCTTTGGCAGACTACGCCTTCGAGCCCGGCGCTCCCCTTGACATCCCGATCGCCGCCTTTGGCGGTGATGCCGACGGCCGTGTCAGCTGGAGCGACCTCGAGGCCTGGCTGGGGCACACGACACGACCGGGCCGCACACGCCTGTTCCCCGGCGGCCACTTCTATTTCCAAAACTGTGAGGCGCAGGTGGCCCGGGCCATCGGGGCCGAGCTCGCAACCTGGGCTGACACTTGAGACCCGTCCCGTTTGTGCTGGCGGTAGACGTCGGCAAGGACCGGTTTGGCGGAAAGCTGTTGGGATCCTTGCCGGGGTGGAGAAGGCCTCTCGTCCAGCGCCGAACTCTGGAGCACGCCAAAGCGCATGGCTCTCGGCCGCCCATGATGGGCAATGCCGGCCAGCCGCTTCGCGGCGTCGCGTCGGGAGTCGACCGCGGCTTGTTCGACGGGACCGCGGGGCGTCGTGGTGACGAGCGACACCCTGGACGACGCGACGATCATTGTCGGGCGGCGGCCCGCAAGCCTGATCCGCTCCTCAAGCTCCGGTGGGAATGGCGGGTGATCGACGTCGAGCTGGGAGGTCTGGCAGGACGACCGGCAGCGGGAGGAAGGCATTCTGCTCCGCCGCACCGGCGTTCCGTGCGTACTCGTACCGGTGGCCGGGACAGGCGGAACTGGTTACGGCCGACCTGCGATCCGGCCCGGGATCGATGCCTGGCTCGATGGCCAGCCCGAAACGGAGGCCTTGGGCCGAAGACTGCACCGCGAGTTCGAAGCCAATGGGCAACGCGGGGTCACCGCTGCGGCGGCGATCGGTCTCGCCGCCAAGACCGTGCTCGTGCTCACCGTCTGCGAGCGGTTGAACTTGGCGTCGAGCGCGGTGCAGAGAGGAAGTTCCAAGCTCATGCAGATCCTCGCGCCGAACCACAAGCGCGAGGATCACCATCCAACTGGTCGGCCTCGGCTTCGACCTGCCCCTGAAGGCCATTTCATGGATATCTCGTTGAGCGCCAGGCAGAGGCGCTACCTGACGCGTCTTGGCCGGCTCTGCCGGCAGCGCATCGCCCCGAGGGCTGCCGAGGTCGACCGCTCCGCCAGCCTGTCTGCGAGAACGTCCCGTGATTTGGCAAAATTCGGCTTTGCGCGCCTATTTCATCCGCCCGAATTGGGGGGCGTTGGAGCCGATGGCGTCGGCATAGCTCTCGCCATCGAGACGCTGGCGCGCGCTTGTGCCAGCACGGCATGGAGCGCCACGATTTCCGCTGCGCTGTGCGGCAAGCTCCTTCACGAGCTCGGCACGCCGGAGCATCATCGGCGCTGGCTCCGCCCCTTGATCGCGGGGGAAGTCGTGGGATGTTTCGGCATCATCGGCCCGGAGTCCGGTTGCGATCCGGATGCCGACCGGACGACGCTGGTCCGGAACGGCAGCCGCTACGTGCTCAAGGGCGAGAAGCCTTGGGTGAGCAACGGTCCTATCGCTGATGTCGGGGTCTTCACGGCGCGCCGTCGGGACGCGCCGTCCGCAGGTCCCGTGCACTATATCGTCCTCGACCTCGACCGTCCTGGGATCCACCGCACCACGACCGCACATATGGGGCTGCGCGGCATGCCGTGGGGCGGCCTCCGCTTCGATGACGTCGAGGTTGCGGAGGAGGATGTCATTGGTCCTGTGGATAGCGGCCGAGCGCTTGACGCCATAGGCTGGGGGCACGTGCTCCAGGCCGCGAGCGCCGTCGGGATCGCGCGTGCGGCCTTGGCCGGATCCATCGACTTCGTCCGCGAGCGAAAGGCCTTCGGCCGGCCGATCGCCCACCTGCCGGCTGTCCAGGTCCGGCTCGCGGACATGCAGGCGGAGCTTGAGGCGGCGCGCCTTCTCACTCTCGATGCGGCCTGGCGCAAAGGGCGCGGGCAGCCGGCACGAGACCTGCTCATGATGGCGAAGATCTATGCGTCGGAAATGGCCGTCCGGGTCTGCGATGCCGCAATGCGGCTCCACGCAGCCCGCGGCTACTCCGCGGAGTATCCGATCGAGAGGCTGTATCGCGACGCGCTCGGCAACATCCCTTCGGGCCTCCCCAATGACCGGCTGCGCGAACTCGTGGCCTGTTCTCTCATCGGTGCCGATCCCTGGAGCTATCCCGCATCCGACTGGCTATCGGACGCAGGGTTGAAGTTGTGATCCCGACGGTGATGATCGGCACCCCGATCCGAGCTGCTCTCGCGGTTCAAGACGGTTCGTCACTCCGGTCCTCTCGCAGGCCCTCATTGATCGGGCATATCGAGGAGTGACCACGACGGTGCGTAGCGCTTGCCCGGATCGACAGCATTGAGGTCATCAGTCTGCGCCGGCACGGGCATCGGCTGAGGCGCTGCAGGCGTCGGCTGCGCCGTTCTGTCTAGCCGAATTGCCGTGAGCGGGCGCAGGAGTATGAGTAGAAGTAATGTATATTTTTTATGTAAGTAATTGTAAAATACTTTAATATCTATATTGAATCTATCTCAGTCTCCTTCTAGATTATGGGCAACTCAATCAGTAGCAGGATTGCGCTCGGCAGGCATTGCGATGCCGGCATTCACTGGGCGCGGGCCTGTCCTCACCACGGGTGTGATCATGACCAGGTATCGGCCGGATGCGGCGTTGACGGAACTGCTCTATGGCCTGGCCGAGGACGGCCGCTTCCGTGCGACCGGCGCCGCGGTCAGCGAGCGGGGGCGGGAGGCGGGCTCCGGCGAAGGAGCCGGCCGGACCGCGGTGGAGCCCGGCCTCTGGATCCGGTCCGGCGCCAGCGACATCCGGGAGGGTGCCGAGGGCGCTGATGTGCTCTTCGGCAGCGACGGCGCCGACACGCTGTCCGGCGGCGGCGGCGGCGACGTGCTGCACGGCGCCGGCGGGGCCGACCGGCTCGACGGCGGGTCGGGTGTGGACACGGTGTCCTATGTCGGCAGCGGCCGGGGCGTGATCGTCGATCTCGGAGCCGGCGAAGGTCATGGCGGCGATGCCGAGGGCGACCGCTATGTCGGGATCGAGAATGTCGTCGGCTCGAGCCATGACGATGTGCTGATCGGCGACGACGGCGGGAACCGGCTGATGGGTGGTGACGGAGCCGACACACTGTTCGGCGGCGGCGGGGCGGACGCGCTCGACGGCGGTGCGGGGCGGGACGCGGTCGGCTATGCCGGCAGCACTCAAGGTGTGGTCGTGGATCTCGAGGCCGGCCGCGGTGCCGGCGGCACGGCCGCGGGCGACACCTACCGGAACATCGAGGATGTCGGGGGCTCAGACCATGACGATGTGCTGATCGGCGACGACGGTGCCAACTGGCTCGGCGGTGGGGAGGGCGATGACCTGCTGACTGGTGGTGGCGGCCGGGACGCGCTCGACGGCGGGGAGGGCGAGGACACGGCGTCCTATGCGGACAGTGCCGAGGGCGTGCATGTCGATCTCGGGGCCGGCTTCGGCCGCGGCGGCACGGCCGAGGACGACAGCTACCGCGACATCGAGAATGTGGAAGGTTCTGAGCACGACGACGTGCTGCTCGGCGACGGCGGTGCCAACCGGCTCGAGGGTGGCGCCGGCGCCGACGCGCTCCGTGGTGGCGGTGGCGCCGATCGGCTTTACGGCGGCGAGGGTGAGGACGTGCTTGACGGTGGAGCCGGTGGCGATGTGCTCGACGGCGGCGCTGGTGTGGACACGGTCGACTACAGCGCCAGCGGCGGCGGCGTGAGCGTGAATCTCTCGGCCGGCCATGGCGCCGGCGGCGACGCCGAAGGCGACAGCTACCGCGACATCGAGCGTGTCATCGGTTCGGCCTATGGCGACGTGCTGATTGGTGACGGCGGTGCCGACTGGCTCGAGGGCGGCGCCGGCGCGGACAGGCTTTGTGGCGACGCAGGTGTGGACACCGCGTCCTATGCCGGCAGTGCTGCAGGCGTGATGGTCGATCTCGCCGCCGGCCAAGGCCGCGGTGGCGATGCCGAGGGGGATGTGCTGGTCGGGATCGAGAACGTCATCGGCTCGGCTTATGACGACGTGATCGTCGCCAGCGCCGCGGCGAACCGGATCGAAGGGGGCGCCGGCGCCGATGCGGTGTCCTATGCCGACAGCGCCGCGGGCGTGACCGTGGATCTCTCGGGTGGCCGCCGCGGCCATGGCGGCGATGCCGAAGGGGATGTGCTGGTCGGGATCGAGAATGTCACCGGCTCGGCTTATGACGACGTGATCGTCGCCAGCGCCGCGGCGAACCGGATCGAAGGGGGTGCCGGCAATGACATGGTGTCCTATGGCGGCAGCGCCGCGGGCGTGACCGTGGATCTCTCGGGTGGCCGCCGCGGCCATGGCGGCGATGCCGAGGGCGACGTGCTGGTCGGGATCGAGAATGTCCTGGGCTCGGCCCATGACGACGCGATCGTCGCCAGCGCCGCGGCGAACCGGATCGAGGGCGGAGCGGGTGTGGACATGGTGTCCTATGCCAACAGCACCGCAGGGGTGATGGTCGATCTCGCAACCGGCGAAGGCCATGGTGGGGATGCCGAGGGCGACGTGCTGGTCGAGATCGAGAATGTCGCGGGCTCGGCCTATGACGATGTGATCGTCGCCAGCGCCGCGGCGAACCGGATCGAAGGGGGTACCGGCAATGACATGGTGTCCTACGGCGGCAGCGCCGCGGGCGTGACCGTGGATCTCTCGGGTGGCCGCGGCCTTGGTGGGGATGCCGAGGGCGACGTGCTGGTCAGGATCGAGAATGTCCTGGGCTCGGCCCATGACGACGCGATCGTCGCCAGCGCTGCGGCGAACCGGATCGAGGGCGGAGCGGGTGTGGACGCGGTGTCCTACGCCGGGTCGACGGTTGGGGTGTGGGTTGATCTCGGTGGTGGCGTGACCCTGGGCGGCGACGCGGAGGGGGATGTGCTGGTCGGGATCGAGAATGTCATCGGCTCGGCCTGGGGTGACGTGCTGATCGGGGACGCCGGGGCAAATGCGCTCTGGGGCGGCGCAGGCGACGATGTGCTTCTGGGCGGACTCGGCGCTGACACGCTTGAAGGCGGGGCTGGTATGGACACAGTCTCCTATGCCGACAGTGCCGCGGGCGTGACTGTGGATCTCCAGACCGGCCATGGTGCCGGCGGCGCGGCCGAGGGGGACATCTACCAAGACATCGAGCGCGTCGTAGGGTCGGCGCATAATGACAGGCTGATCGGCGACGGCGGTGCCAATTGGCTCTCCGGCGATGACGGCAACGATGTACTTTTCGGCAAGGCGGGTGTGGACCGCCTGAGCGGCAGCGACGGTGCCGACGCGCTCCATGGCGGCGCCGATGGCGATGTGCTTGAGGGCGGTGCTGGTGCCGACCGTTTCGTCTACACGACAATGAACGACAGCCGGCCGGGCGAGACCTGCGACCGCGTCCAGGACTTCGATCAAGCCGAAAATGACAAGATCGACCTGTCGCAGATCGATGCGGATGGCAATGCCGAAAATGGCGACACTGCCTTCACTTTCATCGGTGGAGATCGGTTCAGTGGTCAGGCAGGAGAGCTGTGCTACGCCTACGGGAATGAGGGGTTCACTGTCATTAGCGGCGATCTGAATGGAGATGAGGAAGCCGATTTCGAAATCAGGCTTGAAGGCTCTATCGGACTGAAGGCCGACGATTTCATCCTTTGATGCGGGCACTTTCTCATCGCGATGCTTTGCCGTCGGACCGTCCTCATGAAACCGAGGGCGGTGGTCGCCTCGCGGGAACCGACGGAGACGACTCGATCTTTGGTCTTGGGAGCACCGACGATTTCTCCGGCGGTGCTGACGCGGACCGGCGGCGGCAACGACATGGTCTCCTATGCCGACAGCACTGAAGGTGTCATCGCCAATCCCTTGTTCGGCCAAGGCTTCGGCGGTGATGCAGAGGGCGACACGTATCTGGGCGTGGAGAATGTCGAGGGTTCAGGCTGGGACGATTGGCTGATCGGAGACGACGGCGTCAATCGGCTCGACGGTAGCGCTGGCCGCGGTAGGCTCTATGGAGAGGGCGACGACATCTTTGAGGGGGCGGGCCGGGGCGGATGAGTTGATCGGCGGTGCGGGGATCGACACGGCGAGCTATGCCAGCTCCAGCGCCGGGGTGATGGTCGGCCTGGCGGCCGACGCCGTCTCGGGCGGCGATGCCGCGGGCGACAACCTCACCGGGATCGAGCAGGTGATGGGCTCGGCCTGGGGCGATGTGCTGGCCGGGGATGGCGGGGGCGAACGGGCGCTGATGGTCAGCGCACCAGCTCCTCGGCGTCGGCTCGGATCGGCAGGCGCCCGGTCCGCACAGCGCGGACGTAGCCCTCGTAGTCGCGTTCGACGACATCGGCATAGCCCACGCCGTAGCGCACCGCCGCCTCCACGAAGGCGTCATTGCCGCCGAGATAGCCGGCGATCATGGCGGCGTCGCCGCCCTTGGCGTGCGCCCGCGCCAGCGCCCGGCCGCACAAGGCGACATAGTGCTGGAACAGGCGGGCACCGGGGGTGGTGATATCGAAGGCAACCTTCATGTCGCGCAGCTGGCGGATGTAGAAGTCGCGGCCCGCCGGCCCGCGCGACCAGCCGAGGAAGACGTCGCTCGCCGCCTGCATCAGCCGCTGACCCGTCACCACGCGCTCGCCGTGGTTCTTCCAGGGCGACCTGCCGGCATAGCCCTCGAGCACCGAGGATCGCGCCTCCTTGATCTGCAGGAACAGCGGGTCGTCGCCGGCCGCCATCATCAGCACGACGAGGCAGCGCGTGCCGACGCTACCCACCCCAACCACCTTATAGGCGGTGTCGACCAGCGCCCAGCGATCGAACAGCACCCGTCGATCACCGGAAAGCGTCTTGCGATACTGCTTTAAGAAGGGTTCGGCGATTTTCAGGATCTCGGCATCGGGTAAATCCGGATGGTACAGGAGCGGGGGTGCGTCGACCATTCGCGGCATTCCCTCTGCGTCGCGAGTCAGCTTCTGGAACACCGTGCTGGAGGTGCGGCCCGCCGCCTTGGCGATCAGGGTATCGAAGGCATCGGCAATCGGCTTATCGCCCTTGGCATCGGCCCGAAGTTCCTTGAGACCGATGGCGTGATACCAGAGGTCGAGCGTCTTCATCTGTGCATAGCCTGCCATCGCCTGCCGATAGGCGGCGACGCTTTCGGCCGCAGCGGCCGTGGCTTCGACCGTGCTCATCCCGCGCCAGCGGGCCGCCAGCACCACACTCGTGACGAGCCGCTTCACGTCCCACTCCCACGGAGCTGGAAAGGTCTCGTCGAAATCGTTGAGATCGAAGATCAGGTTGCGCTCAGGCGTGGCGAAACCGCCGAAGTTCAGCAGATGGCCGTCGCCACAGGCCTGAACGATGATGCCCGAACGCGCGGTGCGGGCTAGGTCGTGAGCCTGGATCAGTGCCGTGCCGCGGAAGAAGGCGAAGGGCGATTCAAGCATTCGCTCGTGCCGCACCGGCACGAGGTTCTCCAGCCGGTTCCGGTTCGATCGCTCGATCAGATGGATGGGGTCGCGATCGCTCTGCGGTGCGGGATCGGCATGGCTGGAGCGGGGGCAGCCTGTCCGCAGCGCCTTGCCGGCGGCAAAGCGTTCGCTGCGAGACGGGATCGTGATCTCCTGCATTGTTGGCCTCAGTTCACGTCTGTTGTCGGGCCTTGGTTTCGCCGAAGGCCGGGCCACGGCGCCGAGCGTGACCTGGGCGGGCGACCAGGCCACCAGGTCCAGCGGCACGCCCTCCCGCCGAGGTTTTGGACGGCTGCGTCAGACGCGCCGCGCCGGACCTGTGCCCGATGCCATCAGTCGCTACGGCCGGATCGTCCACGGGTCGAGAGATTGAACGAATGCGAAGCATCGGATGCCGTGCGCCCGCACGGGGCGGCTTGGTCCCGTCGCCGTCGAAGCCGGTGTCATCGACATCCGTCATGGTGACACAGCCGAGATTGCGCCGAGATCAGAGTACAATCCATAAAAATTGGTCATAGATCCTGTCGTCTGGCCTATAGAACGTTGAGGAATTCTCCTTGAAATTATCATGACAATTGGGTTGGTAGAATTGATTGTTAAGAATTAAGCTTCTCTTGCTGATATGTCCGGGATAAGTTTACATCGTTGATTGATGTCGAGGCGCCGATGATGCAGGCAGAGCACAACGTCATCTCCGTGAATCCGCTGGTGCGCGTGGGGGCGACCGATAGCGGCGCGGAGATCGTCAGCGCGCCCGGGACCGTCTGGATTGACGATGGCGGAGGCCATCGCATCGGCCACTTCGACGGACGCGGCTTCGAGATCCTGCATCGCCGTGCCGAGTTCTGGCGGCCGGGCCGTGACCGGCTCGTGGGCCGTCGGTTGGCGACGACCGAGGACGACTGGCAGCACTTTCGGGCATTGATGCTCGAGCACCACGGTATCGTGATCCCGGACGGCGCCAGACCCGGCTTTCTCTCGCCGTCTCTAGCGGCGGTCAAGCGAGAGATCAGCGGCTGACGCCCGACGGCGCTGCCGGACAGGCTATCATCGAAGGGGGCGATCGCCGGGACACAGGCGCTTGGCCGTGGCACTGCACGTCACCCGGCATCCGAAGCCATCTTTTAGCTGACGGCGCGAGCGGGGCCGAGGGCGTCGAGCCCGACAAAGGGTCACTCCCTCGCTGTCAGGCCAGTGCTGATCCCTATGCTGCCGAATGCCGGCAATCGATGGCATTCCACGTCCGGCACCCAGCCGGGCCGTGCCGGCTTCCTGTCGCGGTGTCGCCTGTCTATTGGTATGACGTTGCCTGATCGCGCGGTCTGGTCAGTCCATGGCCGGGGAATCGGCGAAGAACGTGCGTCCCCTGCGCCCTGGGACCACCACATGACCCGCGCTGACGAGGTGGAAGCGCTCGAGCAGGGTGGAAACGCAACTGACGACGCAACAGGTCCCGGGGGCCTCGAAGTTCACCGAGACATAGGCGTCGATGCCGCTGGCGGAGAGGTGCTCGAGGATCACACGGAGGGTCTGCGTAGGATCAAGGCTTGCGTGGCCGTGCGCCCCCCAAGGCCGGGACCGAAGAGCCTTCGTGTCGACCTGGAACATTGCCGCCGCCGAGAGGCGCGGATATGGTTCGAGCATTCGCAGAGCGATATGATCCTCGTCCAATACCCTGTCGAACCTGCGCCTCAGGTCGGACGTCTGGACCAGCTCCCCATAGGCTCGGTGCGCCGCGTAGGCCGGGGACAGCGAGCTCCCCGCGCCGTAGTGAAAGACTGCATCTTCCTCCCGTTTCCTGGCGGTCGTTGCCACAAAGGACGGCACGTCGATGTCTGTCGTGACGTCCAAGAGGATGACCGGCTGGCCGACGCGGTCCTCCGCGGTCCGATGATCGGCCAAGAGCTCTGCCGGGAGGGACGTCGGCTCAATGATCGTCGCGGAGCAGGTCCGGTTGGGGGATACGAAGTGCTGCAGCATGAACAGCGAGGTCGCGTCGCGCTCGATCAGTTCGCCGAGGGCATGGACGCAGGCCTCTTCGAAGGTCTTGCCGATCGCGGTTCCGCCGTTGTTGGAGTATCGTGTGACGCTGGCGTGATCAAATGTATCGCCCGGAATCGCGGCAACGGAAATACCGTAGTCCGGCGTCAGCATGAAAAGAGGCATAAAGGCATGTAAGTCGGAATAGAAGGACTTGAACCTCCTGCACGCGACATCGGCTTTCTGCGAGCTCAAGGCTTCATGGAAGGGGAGATTCTGCATCCCGTCCGCACGTGCCAAATCTTCGGTGGGCACGAGGAAGAAAGGTGAGTGTATCATCTCGATGTCGCTGTAGAAATGCTCCAGAGCCTCATACATCGCCCCGACGATCGATTCGTCGAGGAAGCCTTTGCCTTGTCCCCTGGAGAGAACGTCGCCGTCGTGATCCCTGATGTCGCAATGTGAAGTGACAAGGCCAGTGCCTTGTATGGCGATGTTGGCTGTCCAGCCTCGATTATAGATGAAGGAGGTCGCACCGGTGTAGGCGGCCTCGAGGGTCTGGCTGCGTTCCGTCGGGTTCATAGGACGAGTCTTTCCAAAGTGGCGGATCCGCCACGGGAGGGGAAGCGAAGGCCGATCACGCTTCATCCTGCCGACGCGATCGATCGTCCTGCCCGATGTTCCGTCACGGCCGATGGGGTGGGCAGAGTTCTGCCCACCCCATCTGTCTCAGGAGATCATCGTGAGGAAGGCGGCCTCGCTTCTGCTCAGAGTGACTGCCGGCAGATCGGAGCCGTCCGCGAGATTCGCAGCGTGAGGGCGCTCGCCAGCGACGATCTCGCTGCAAAGCAGACTGCCGAGCTTGTTTCGGGCTAGGCAATCCTTGACGCCGTGGTTGCTGCTGAGGAAGCGAACCATACCAAGAGTCTCCATTTCTGATTGTTCAATTCTAGGCAAAACCGAGATAGATGCCCGACAAATCCTATGATGATATTATAGGAGGATGTAAAATTCATAGTGATAATATTGGAATGTCATATCGGTTATGCTTCACTCGTCTTGGCGGATATAGCGGATATGGAGAGAGGCCTCTGGGTGGTCGGGCCCGGCGGGGCGAGTTGGTCGAGGAACCTGCCGGATCGGTCTCTGGCCACGGCTTGATGTGGGGTAGCTGAATGGAGGCTTTTCCGGGCCGTTGTCGGCCCATGCCATCGCCTTCAAGGGCCGACCACGCATCATCCTGCCGACGCAATCAGTGACCTTACCGATGTTTCGTTACGGACGACGAAGGGTGGGCGGGGTTCTGCCCACCCTCATTGGTCTCAGGAGATCGTCCTGAGAAAGGCGGCCTCGCTTCTGTTCAGAGCGGCTGCCGGCAGATCGGAGCCGTCCACGAGATCCGCAGCGGCAGGGCACTCGCCGGTGACGATCTCGCTGCAAGGCAAACTGTCGAGCTTGCTGCGAATGCGGCGCATGGCGGCGGTATCCGGACCGACGGGCGAGGACGGATGTGATCATCCATGCGGCCCGGTGTGCAAGGTCAGGGCGACGTATGCCGCCGTCTCCGAATTCACGGTCGCTAGCGCATATCGAAACTGGAGCAACAGGCGGCTGCCCGAGCAGGGAAAAGCTCATTCGCGCCGGCAACCTGGCCCGGTCTTTCGCCATCGACCCACATGACAACGCCACCGACCGCGTTTGGACATCATGAGCCCCGTCTGCGACGCCGTTCGGCTCGCGTCGCAATCCGAGCAGCAGTGCCCTTTTTGTCAGTCAAGGCGTGCCCGCTGCTCGCGGGCGCGCCTTGGAGGTCGTTGGGACGTCAGCTGACAGTCGCGAGAAAGCTCTTCTCTCCTTCCATCAAGACGACGGCAGCCTGGTCCGTGCTCCTTGCGAACCTCCTGGGATCGACGGCGGCGAAGCCTTTCACGGGCAAAGGCGCATCCTTGACGGGAGCAGCGGTGATCCTGCTGCTGGCCAAGCGGCTCATGGTGTTGTCCTCCAATGCATGATGAGACCAATTCGAGAGACAGTTCGGCAATGGCTATTTATCTTAAGTAAAGGAGAAAAGCAAAATGCATTTTATTGATCTATTGATGTCCATGAGTTATTGATTGGCCGCGTTGTGGCTATATTTGCCGGCGGCCAAACCCACCGATGAGCCTGTCGGAGCCGGAGGGCGGGAATATCCGGAGGGGCGGGCATCTCGATTTCCCGCGAGCAGTCATTCTGGCTGGCGCCGAATCTCTCCACTGTCAACATCGGGTATCGCACGATCGCATGCCCGCATTGCCAGGCCATCAGGAGTCGGCGCCCTCAGGGGGAACCGGTTCCGTCCCGCATCGAATCCGCTGGTTCGGCAGAGGGGGGCTGAGGATTCCAGGCGCCGGCCTGTGGCCGGCGCTCCGGTGGCAAAATCAGGCCTCGCCGTTCACTTGGCGACTGCTGGAAACGACGCCGGAATGCTTTGCCGAATGCAGAGAGATCTGTGTAGCCGCAAAGATAGGCGACTGCCGCAATATCGGCGCCTCCATGAGCCCCCAAGATCTGGTGGCTCCGCTTCAAGCGGGTCTCCCGGATGTATTCCGCTATGGCCGTCTCGTTTTCGCTGAAGACGCGATAGAGCTGTGTGCGTGAACAGCGCAGAGCCGCGGCTATCTCATCAACGTGCAGGTCGTGGCGATGATAGTTCTGTTCGATGTACCGCTTCGCCGCAGCAAAGACGCCAGGATTTCCATGCGTACGATCGCTCTTGGTCTTTCCGAAATGTTGCTGCAGCAGGGCCATGGCCATGTCCGCCAAAGTGGTCAAGGCAGCGGCCCGCTCATAGACGTTGAGAATCCGGCCACGTCTCGATAGCATTTGCAGCTGTGAACGAAGGAAAGGCGCTAATCCTTCATCCGGTATCTTTTTAATGCCATTGTTGCCGAGCAGATGAGTTACCCGTCGGCCGAGGGTTGCTTCGACAGATTTTCGAGGTATTGTCAAGTAGTGAAAGTAGTTTGGATGCCAATACATCTGAGTGCGCCGTCCATAGTCCGAGACGAAGAGATCTCCTGCTTGTAATGATGTTATATCGTTTCGATTGTGTTCAATGAAGAGACGACCAGTGCTGAGATAACCCACAACAACCGCCTCGCCTTGGGTATCGATCGTCGTTGTCTGCCTTATCGCGGCGTTCATGAAGCCGTCGATGAAGTGGGCGCCGTTGTCGCCAGCGAACAGCCTCAGGCGACTGCGGAACTCCTGGACCAGAGGGTCCGGCATATCGAATCGGAAAGGGGGCATTCCGACCTGGGATCCCCAGGTCGAAACCCGCTCCCAATAGAGCCGCGGATCAACCAAGCCATTGATCCCGCTCGCAACCTCGTGGAAGCCGTCACTCGCATCAGCCATGGCTGCCCATACGGCTAAGGTTTACTAAAATATGCCCTTATTTGCAGGCTATCAGGATGCACCCTTTTCCTACCAATGCAGCTATTGCATGGATACGTTACCAAGAATCATCAAATCGAATGCTTGGCCCGGGCGGAATGCTTGGCATGTCCCCGGCGCATCGGCGGCCAGCTGCCTATCAAGCGACTTCCGGAACTGGACCCCTGTCGTCAGGGAGAACTAGCCCGCATTTCTCACAGAGAGCAGGTGCATCGGGGCTTTGGATCTGAGAAAGTTGTTTTGCGAGAACGACTTATCTTGGATCAAAGGAGCTCCCCGATGCCGACAGAGTGTAGCTCGGATCTGTTTGGATTTGCACCCGTTGAAGGGCGTGCGGTGGTGGCCTCGTTCGATGGCGGAGCGATCACGTCGGATGCGGGCGGCTTGCTGCTCGGCGCGACGGATCGAGCGATCCGGCTGGTCGATCGGTTCGCTCTGTGCTTCCGGGATGCCCGTGCCGCGGAGCTGATCGAGCATCAGGTCCGCACCTTGGTCGGGCAGCGGGTGTTCGGCCTGGCGCTCGGTGCAGCCTGTCCTCGGGCCGGCGAAGCCGGACCCGGGGGAAGACCTGGTCGATCATGACGATCTGCGGCACGACCCGATGCTGGCGGTGCTGGCCGGCAAACTGACGGCCCGGCGCAAGGGCTGTGCGCCAGTCGCCGGCAAATCGACGCTGAACCGGCTGGAGCTGAGCCGGCCGGAGCCATCGCGCTATCACAAGATCAGCCATGATCCGGCGGCGATCGAAGGGCTGTTGGTCGATCTGTTCCTGGAGGCGCATGCCCGTGCGCCGAAGCAGATCATCCTCGATCTCGACGCCACCGACGATCCCTTGCACGGCCGTCAGAGCCTGCCCCCGCGGAAGTGTTTGGTCCCGGGAGATTGGAGAGTGCCTCGAGCGGGGCGTGATAGCCGAGGCATTTGAGGCGGGTGCGATTGTAGTCGGCAACGAAGCGTTCGAGGAAGGCGTCGCGTTCGGGGTGGTTGTCGAACTTGTTCTTGCCGCCGTTGCGGGCGGCGGCGCGGTGGCCGCGGAGGGCCTCGGCGAGGCGGCGGTTGAAGCGCTCGACGAGGCCGTTGGTCTGGGGTCGGAAGGGCCTGGTGAGCCGGTGGGCGATGCGGTGATGCTTGCAGATGCGGTCGAAGGGGTGGCGTCCGGAGGGTTTGCCGTCAGGCTTGTCGATCATGTCGACGGCGAAGCGGTCGGTGAACTCGCTGCCATTGTCGGTGAGGATGGTGTGGACCGGGTATGGGAAGTGGGCCAGGAAGCGCTTCAGGAAGGCAGCGGCGGTGACGGCGTCGCGGCGGGGGTGGACCTCCAGGTAGACGTAGCGGGTGGCCCGGTCGATGGCGACGAAGGCGTAGCTCTTCTGCCGCTGGAGGGCGGGCAGGTGCTTGAGGTCGATGTGGATGAAGCCGACGGTGGCGTGCTCGAAGGCGCCGACCGGGGGCGTGTCGGGCTTGGGCCGGCGGTTCAGGCCGTGGCGGCGGAGGCAGCGATGGATGGCGCTGCGCGACAGGTCGGGGCGCACACAGCGGCGCATCACCTCGACGATGTCGTCGAGCGGCAGGGCCAGGATGCGGCGCAACTCGCAGATCAGCGCCTCCTCCAGCGCTGTCAGGCGGGTGGTCAGCCGCTTCGGCGTGTGCGGGCGATCCCGGACGCTGTCGCGGCCGCGCCAGCGGCGGATGGTGGTCTCGCTCACTCCGAGCTCCGCGGCCAAGGCGGCGACCGGCTGGGCGCTCGCCTGGATTTAGGCCCGGATCTTCGGGGTGGTGGTGGCGTTGGCGTGCAGCTTCAGCTCCATCCGAGCCTCTCCCTGACATGCCCGACGCCCCGTTCTACACCAAATCCATTCAACCAATCTCCCGGGACCAAACACGAAAGCGGGGGAAGGCCGGTTCTTCCACGGCTACTATGGCGGCTACTGCTACCTGCCGCTCTATGTGTTCTGCGGCCGCCATCTGCTGGCCGCGAAGCTCCGGCGCTCGAACATCGACGCGGCGGCGGGAGCGGTCGAGGAGGTCGCCCGCCTCGTGGCCCAGATCCGGCGCCGCTGGCCCCGGGTGCGCATCCTGTTGCGCGCCGACAGCGGCTTCTGCCGGGAGGGCCTCATGGCGTGGTGCGAGAGCCATGCGGTCGATTACCTGTTCGGTCTCGTCCGCAACGGCCTCTGGTTCGCTTCCATGGCCTATGTCCTGCTCGCCGCCCTGCGCCGCATCAGGCTGCGCCACACCCAGTTCGCCCAAGCCACCTGCGGCACCATCCGCCTGAAGCTCCTCAAGATCGGTGCGCTCGTCACCACCAGCGTACGACGGATCAAGTTCGCCATGGCTTCAGGCAGCCCCTACAACCACGAGTTCGGGCTCGCCCATGCCTTCCTGGACGCCGCACGGCGCTGACGAACCAGACAGCGCAGAGGCCACATCAGCTCGAACACCACCGCCACTAACGGCGGCGACCAGCCGTGACCGAAATCCGTCAACTCCCCGGAAAATCCGCCGCTCTCGCCGAAATCCCTCCGCCTCCAGCCCGACCAACCAACCCGCTCCACACGTGGTGAGATATCCGCGCTAGCCGATATGCTCCGGAGCCAGAGGGGCTTCGTCCGGGGCGGACCTGTGTGAGGCATGGCGGAACTTCGCCTTGACGATCGGCTCCAGGAGCGCTTCCCGATCGCGTGTTGGGGGACGCGATTCTGGTCCGGTCTGCTTACGACACCCACAGCGCCTACCGTTCGGACGTCTCACCTCTTCCGACCTGTTGTTCTCAAGCAGGGGGACGGCGTTGCGGCTGTCGGTCGAAGATCCGCGATCATAGCAGCGGTTGCGATTGCCTTCTTGGAGTCCTGCGTCCAGCTCATTCCGGAGGACAGCGGCGGCTCGGGCGCGCGACTTGAGGAAGACGATCCAGTCATGGGCGCCATTCGGCAGACGGCGACCGTGTGAGATCACCGATGACTTCGACGGAGGGGTGTGGGCGGGAAAATCCATTATGCCGACGCCCGTCGGCTCGGGCGCGCGCGCCGTCGGCGCTGCATCGGCGACCTTGGACGCTCACTCCTGGTCCGATTGGGACTGGGCCGCCTTCTTCTGTTCCAGCTCCTCGAGCGCGAGGCGGTAGGCGTAGTAGTATTTGGCGATGTTGCTGACATAGACGACGGTCTCTCGCCCGATCGCATGGGCGGCTGCCAGCTCGACATTGCCGAACCAACGGTTGGGGTCGAGCCCCATCGACGCAGCCTGGCGGCGCACCTGGTCGATGCGGCTTGGCCCGGCATTGTAGGCGGCAAGGGCGAAGAGGGTTCTGTTCAGCGAATTGATGGCCGGATCGTTGAAATGCTGTTGGACCAGGAAGCGCAGATACTTGGTTCCGGCGTGGATGTTGTCGTCCAGGTCTGAGATGTCACGGATGCCGATGTTCGGATCCGCCGCCGTGGCCGGCTCGAGTTGCATCACGCCGATGGCGCCGACACGGCTGCGAGCTGATTGATCGAGTCCCGATTCCTGATAGGCTTGGGCCGCTATCATCAGCCAGTCGAAGTCGTAATCCGCGGCGTAGCGTTGAAACAGAGCGGCGGCTGCCCGGAACCGCTGGAAATCCGCCGATGCGGTTGGGTTCCTGACCCATTTGTTGTCCCTGAAATAGCGACGCGCCAGGGTGTTGCCGAATTCCGACCCGTATTTGGCCTTCGGGATGAAGTGGTTGACGGCAGCGAGCAGCTCCGGCGCGTCCTTGCGCACGGCCCAAGCGATCGCGCCGCCGCGATGTACCGTCACATCTTCATGAATCACCAGACCCTTGAGGATCCCGGCCCAGAACCGGGCGAGATGATCGTCGACGACCGCGAGCGGGAGGATCCCGGCCGAGACCATTTCGAGTATATCCTCGTCTTCCAGTGCCTCGTCCGCCGGCGACAGCGTGATGGGCGCCAGGCCGCGGGCCGCGAAGGTGGTGTTGAGCGTCTCCAGGCTCTGCCAATAGCTGCTCGATCGCCGGACGTGGATCGTCATTCCGGCGAGGTCCTCGATCCCGGTGATCGCCGGCGAGAGAGGGCCGGTGACGATGACCTCATTCACCTGCTCGATCAGGGGATCGGAGAAGCTCACCGTTGCCTGCCGGTCGGAGCTGACGGTCAGATTGGCGGCCGCGATGTCGCCGCGCCCGGCCGCGAGCGCCGGTAGAAGCTGATCGCGCGAGACCGGGACGATGACGACCCGGATGGGCTGTGTCCGGCTGGCCTTCATCGTCCTGTTGATGAAGTCGTCGAAGGCTTCCACGAGCTCATAGGTGGCGCCGCGCTGCTGGGCGCCATCGAGGAAGTAGTTGGTCTTGCTGAAGACGGTCAGCACGCGGATCAGCCGACGCTGCGCCATGCCGTCGAGATCGCCTTGCCAGATGTTCGGCAGGCGGAACTCGGGCCCTTCGATCGGCGGATCGGCTGCTGTGGCGAAGCCGGAGATGACGACGCATGCCATGAGGACGCCGGCCGCGGCCGCCACCCACCGGCGAAGAAGGCCAGGGGGGACTCCGGATTCACGATGGCCATGACTCAAGATCACGTCTTCCTCCATCATCCGGCCTCGGCTGCGCCCATTCCACATTTTTCTTCTGGCCGGATCCGGGGCGGTGGAGACTTGGCCCGGGGGCCCGGCGATATGGTCCCGCGGCCTTTGAGATCGGAGGGGCATCGGAGAAATGAAACACCGCATTCCGGCCGTGCCATAGCACGCCGACGATTTCTGGCCGAGAGGCCACAGAATAGCGGCCAACCGTTAGAGAGACTGGGGAGACGAGTCATCCACGATCCATTGGCTCTAACGAGGGCTTTGGAAGCGACATCCTTCTCAGTTGGTCGAGATCTGTCTCGCGGCTCTGCTTGTAATCATAACTAAGTTATGCGTACGGTAATGCTTGGTGTAATTTACGGCAATAAAAAATTATAACTATTAGGGAAAGTTCTGATGCGATAATTTTTCGTTATGGAAAAACATGTGGCAAAAAGTCTCTGAGGATTGGATGCTATTGCGATCTTGGGACTATTCACGTCACGGCGCGTTCGGTCGGTCGCGAGCGTGGAGAATCCGGACACAAGAATTCACTGATGAAGCGAGATGTCTCGATGACGCGACTGCAGATCGCCTTTGTGGTGGCGCCTGCCATCGCCATGGTGGCAAGCGCCGTCGTATATCTGTTTCTCGGCGAGGCGGCGGCAATGTCCGTGGTCGGAAGCGTCTTGCTCACCGGGTTTGTCGCGGCCGTGCTATCGGGTGGGCGCGATTGACAGGCGCGGTGGCCGCCGCGGCAGTGCGGCCACGCGCGGACGTCATCGAGCGGCCGCTCCGGTCTTCTACCCGTCATCGCGAACCTGCTTTCGGCCGCTCCATTCCCGGGCGGCGCCATCGAGTCCATCCGCGGTCACCCGCCACCTCCGTCGGGGAAATGAGATCGACAACCGGGAGGAAGCGGTTGGCTCAACGGAATGCGGAAGGGGCGCGGGACATGGGAAGGGGTCTCGCACGCGCTTCGGGCGCAATCGTGAGCGCCTGCGAACTGGCGGCCAAGTCGCGGCGAACGGACAAAGGCCCCGGCCAGGCGGATCATTGATACCGTCTCCAAGGCGATCGTCGACGGCGCCGCGCAGGGCAAGAAGGTCGCCCTTCCAGGGCGCGGAACGTTTAGGGTCAACAGCCATCAGGAACGAGAAGAGGCAATCTGTCGAATTGTGACATCTCATAAATATAAATTGATGTAATTGAAGTGGGGATAGCAGGTAATTTCAAATTTTAATTGAAACCCTATTGAAAATATTTTGGAAAATGTCCAAATGTCCTCCGCGTCAGGGGTCGGCGCCTGCTCTGGGTGATCTGCAGAACATCTGCAATGCGTGGCGCGGAAATTTCCTTACTCGGTGAGCGACTATGACCAAGCGGCAGTTGGGCGCGGAACTGACAGGTTTGCTCGATGGCGGGGCCGGGGATGGTCGATCCTGTGGCACGACCGATATTGCGCGCGGTGAGACGGGGCGAGAGCCCCGGTTCGGCGAGAGGCCCGATGAGCACGCGGCTATTGCTCCCGGTCGTGCCGCCGGCGGCCATGTCGGTGCTCGCCAGACGAGCAGCCTCGACATCATCGATGGAACCATCGGCGACGATCGCCTGGAGGGAACGGGCGGGGATGACGAGATCTTCGGCCACGAGGGTAGGGACATACTCGACGGCGGCTCTGGTGACGATGTGCTCGATGGCGGCGCGGGCGCCGACACAATTCGCGGTGGGGAGGGAATAGATACCGCTTCCTACGCCGAGAGTGCCAAACCGGTGATCGTCGATCTCGAAAACACCTATGGCATCGGGGGGGACGCCGATGGCGATCAGTATGATGGGATCGAGAATCTTGAAGGGTCCTCTGGCGATGACACTCTGTCCGGCGACGACGGTGCAAACCGGCTCGAAGGCGGCTACGGCGCCGATGACCTTCTTGGCGACAAGGGTGACGACCGGCTGTGGGGGGGAGACGAGGAGTGGGCTGGCGACACCGAAGATGGGAACGATCGGCTCGACGGAGGCATGGGCAATGACGAGCTACATGGTGGGGGTGGCAATGACGAGCTCGTCGGCGGCATTGATGCGGATCTTCTCGACGGCGGTTCGGGCATCGACACGGCGTCCTATTTCGGCAGTGCCGAGGGGGTGTTCGTCGATCTTGGGGCCGGTTATGGATCTGATGGCGATGCCGAAGGCGACCGGTACCAGGACATCGAGAATGCCATTGGCTCAATCTGGAAGGACACGCTGATCGGCAATGACGGCGCCAACCGGCTCGAAGGCGGCTTCGACAACGATACTCTCATCGGCGGCACGGGCAATGACGAGCTCTGGGGCGGCAGCCACACATGGACCGCCGGCGCAGGGGATGGAGACGATCTGCTCAACGGCGGCCTGGGCAGCGACACGCTCCACGGTGGCGGCGGCAATGACACGCTTGAAGGCGGTGACGGTGACGACGTACTCGACGGCGGCGCAGGCGCGGACGTGTTTCGTGGCGGCGCGGGCGTGGACACGGTCTCCTACGCCGTCAGTTCAGTGGCGATTGGTGGACAAGGGGTGACGGTCGACCTCGGCACTGGTCGCGGGGCCGGCGATGATGCCGAGGGCGACGAATACCACGACATCGAGAATGCCATTGGCTCAGATCGGAATGACACACTGATCGGCAACGACGGTGCCAACCGGCTGGAGGGAGGGTACGGCAGCGACACGCTCCGCGGCGGTGCTGGAAATGATCTGCTTGTCGGCGGCCGCGGTGACGCTGTTATTGGCGGCGGTGATATCCTCGACGGTGGCGCCGGCGAGGACACGGTGTCCTATGCCGACAGCACCGCGGGCGTGACCGCGGATCTGCAGACCGGCCGGGGGGCCGGCGGCACGGCCGAAAGCGACAGCTATCAGGGTGTCGAGAATGTCGAGGGTTCGGCCTGGGACGATTGGCTGATCGGAGACAATGGCGCGAACCGGCTCGATGGCGGTGCCGGCGACGACACACTGCGCGGCGGGGCTGGGGCCGATGTGCTGATCGGCGGGTCGGGGTCGGACTTTGCCAACTACCAGGGTTCGTCGGCCGGTGTGAAGGTGGACCTGAGTTTGGGGATGGCGGCGGGCGGCGACGCCGAAGGCGACGTGCTGGTGGAGATCGAGAACCTGTACGGGTCGAGCCATGACGACACGCTGGTCGGGGACGACGGGCGGAATATCATCGGCGGCGAGCTCGGCAGCGATATCCTCGTGGGACACAGCGGCGATGACGTACTGTCCGGCGAAGACGGCAATGACACCCTTGATGGCGGCGACGGCGACGACCGACTGGTCGGTGGTGCCGGCATCGACACCATCCATGGCGGCGCCGGCGCGGACTCGGTGGATGCCGGGAGCGACAGGGATCGGGTTGATGGCGGGGCCGGGGACGACAAGCTCTATGGCGGGGCCGGGGACGATAAGCTCGAGGGCGGTGAGGACAACGACATCCTCGAGGGGGCGGCGGGGGCGGATGAGCTGATCGGCGGTACGGGGATCGACACCGCGAGCTATGCCAGCTCCATCGCGGGGGTGATGGTCGACCTGACGGCCGGCGCTGCCTCAGGCGGCGACGCGACAGGCGACAGCCTCATCGGGATCGAGCAGCTGATAGGCTCGGCCTGGAACGACCGGCTGACCGGGGATGCCGGGGTGAATGGGCTGTGGGGCGGCGCAGGCGACGACGTGCTGACGGGGGGCGGCGGGGCCGACAGCCTGAAGGGCGGGGCCGGATCGGACCGTTTCGTCTACACCGCGGTCGGCGACAGCACGGCGGCGGTCCGGGATACGATCCGCGACTTCACCTCCGGGGACCGGATCGACCTGTCGGCGATCGATGCCGACGGGAATGCCGGCAACGGCGATCAGGCTTTCAGCTTCATCGGTGATGCGAGCTTCACCGGCACCGCCGGGGAGGTGCGGGTGGTGACGAAGGGGGCGACCCAATACGTGCTGGCCGACACCGACGGCGACAAGACCGAGGATCTGGCCATCGCCGTCGACGCCGACCACCCCCTCACCGCCACCGACTTCTGCCTGTGAGGAGAAGCGGCAGACTCGCCTTGGCGCCGGTCGTGCCGGGCCGCACCAGCGAGAGGGACCATCATTCCCGACGGCCGGAGGCGCAGGCCGCCGAGGGCCTTTTCGAGACCGGGTGCGGCTCGCCCATGGTCCGGTCCAGGCCAGAATAATTCGATGTAGTGCGGAAACCCGGGAAACTGAAATGCTCTCCAATCCAAAAGGCCAGCTTCAGCCAGGTTTGAAGCAGCGTCAGATCAACATGATCGCTATTGGCGGCGTCATCGGCGCTGGACTGTTCGTCGGATCCGGTGCCGTCATCGGAGAGGTCGGGCCGGGTGCATTCCTCGCCTATGCCATGACCGGCATCGTGGTCATTATGGTGATGCGAATGCTGGGTGAGTTGGCGGCCGCTCATCCATCGACCGGCTCCTTTTCGGACTATGCGCGGATGGCCTTGGGCGATTGGGCAGGCTTCACTGTTGCTTGGCTGTACTGGTACTTCTGGGTCATGGTCGTCGGCTTCGAGGCGGTGGCAGGTGCCGGCATTCTGCAGGTGTGGCTGCCTGAGGTTCCGCTCTGGATCCTGTCTCTTGGTCTCCTGTTGCTGATGACGGCAACCAATCTCTATTCGGTTCACTCTTTTGGAGAATTCGAATATTGGTTCGCTGGGATCAAAGTTCTGACGATCTGCGTGTTTATTCTACTTGGAACGCTGTACATCATTGGCCTGTGGCCCGGCCATGCCATGGATCTCTCCAATCTCTCGCCGCCGGGCGGGCTCTTCCCAAACGGAGGTAGCGCGCTCTTCTCGGGCATCGTGGTCGCCATATTCTCGATGGTCGGGGCTGAAGTCGCCACGATCGCCGCGGCAGAGACTGCCGATCCGGAGCGCGCGGTGATCAGGGCGACCCGCTCTGTCGTCATCCGGGTTCTGCTGTTCAACATTGGATCGGTTTTTCTGCTGACCGCAATCTTGCCCTGGGACAGCCATGTGCCGGGGGTTTCCCCCTTTGTCGCCGCTTTCGAGCGGATGGGCATCGGCTGGGCGGGAGATTTGATGAACGCCGTTGTGTTCACGGCCATCCTGTCCTGTCTGAATTCCGGCCTGTTCACCGCATCGCGCATGCTCTTCGTGCTTGCCGGCCGGCGAGAGGCGCCTCACAAGTTGATCGCTGTCTCCAAGCGCGGCGTTCCAGTACGGGCGATCCTGGCCTCGAGCTTGATCGGATATCTCGGCGCCGTCATGGCCTATGTCTCGCCGGAAACCGTGTTCCTGTTCCTGCTGAACTCCTCAGGTGCGATCATTCTGTTTGTCTATCTGATGATCGCCGTATCTCAGCTGGTATTGAGGCCGCGAATTCCACCGGAGCGGCTGCGGGTCAAGATGTGGTTCCATCCCGTTCTCACCCTCCTCACCATGGCTGCGATGGCCGCGATCTTGCTAGCGATGGCGTTCAAGAATGATACACGATCCCAGCTTATCCTCGGCTTGGTCTCGGTCGGCATCGTTCTCCTGGCGTATCTCTGCCGCCGACGAGCCGTCTCGAGGGGGCGCCTGGTCTCTGGCCATCGGACGATCTGACCTTGTCGGCGAATGGATGCCATCGTCGAACCGCTCTTGAGATGATCACTTCGTAGGCGTCGTAGGGGCCCGTCAAGACGGCGGAATACGGCTGGATCGATTTCGGCAAGCGAAGCCCACCACTCAGATGCGGTCGTGACCTGACGCCGCAAAAGCGAGGACGCGCAACGCGGTTTCCGAGGCAGCCGAAGTACTGGCTGGCGAGCCTGCCCGATGGCATCGGCTTTGCCCGTCTGGTCGATCTGGCCAAATTGCGCTGGCGCATCGAGCGCGATTATCAGGAGCTCAAGCAGGAAGTCGGGCTCGGGCATTTTGAAGGGCGCGGCTTCCACCATCACGCCTTGCTCTGCATCGCCGCCTACGGGTTCCTGATCTCCGACCGGGGACCATTCCCCCCTCAGCACCGCGTGCCGCCGCGCGCCTCCTAGCGCCTCGCCTTCTAGCTGGTTTCCGACCCCGCGGCGCCCCCGCTCAGGACCGCCCGGCACATCCCCAACTCGATCGCCACAATGCGCCAAAGACTGGCCGCAGCCATCGTCCGCCGCCTAGCCCGATGTCCATGCTGTGCTCGGATGATCAATCCGATCCAAAGATCACGGAGTTTGTAACACAGTAAAATCAGGTGACGGTCTCAGACAAAATGCTGGTGGAGGGTGAATTAACCGGCGATGGTGTGGTCGATTTCCAGATCGTCCCGGCCAGAACGCCTGTATCATCACAATTTAGGACGGCTCCAACGACGAGGGGAGGAAGCCATGTCTCGTGCCATGGGCCGAACGCGACATGTGAGGATGACCAGGCTTGTGAAGCGACCGGCGTAACCACGGACACCAGAACAGACTTCCGGCCCCGTCGCACACATAATTTTGATAGGGCCATCGATAGTTTTAGAAAACTCCAAACATTAATTTTGGTTATACTATAAAAATTATTATTCAGATACGTTGATTTCAAATCAGCTCCACCTTATGTATCGGCCAATCTAGTAGAGCTCATCCGGCGCAATCCTCAGCATGTCTGTATCGCCTGCGCGCCGTCCCTTGTCATTGGAGAACGAGCATGCGCAAGTCAGGATCGACGGCAGCTATGGTGAACTCTCAGTACGATGCCGGCGACGACCAGATCACGCTCGGCGATGCGGCTGGTTCCGACATGCCGATCCTCGGTGCCGCCGCTACCCACCCAGGCGGGGCGACAGGCCCGAACATCATCTGCGGCACCGACGGCGACGATGAACTCCGGGGCACCAGCGGCCGGGACCAGATCTATGGCAAGGCCGGTAATGATGATCTCTCCGGCGAGGATGGCGACGACTATCTCACCGGCGAGGCGGGGAATGACGAGCTCTATGGCGGCGATGGCGACGACTTTCTGGATGGTGGGGACGACGATGACAACCTCGACGGAGGGGAAGGCGACGATGATCTCTTCGGTGGCGAGGGCGATGACATCCTGGCGGGCGGCGCCGGCAACGACGTGTTCTGGGGCGGCGGTGGTAATGACATTCTGATCGGCGGCGGCGGCGCGGATGTTCTCCAAGGCGGCGACGGCGTGGATACGGTGTCCTATGTCGACAGCGATGACGGGGTCACCATCGATCTTGTCGACTACCGTGGCCTCAATGGCCCGCTCTACAGCATGGGCTCCGGCGGCGCGGCCGAGGGCGATCTTCTGTACCACTCGATCGAAAACGTCGTCGGCTCGGCCCTGAACGACAGGCTCAGTGGGAACGGCGCCGGGAATCTTCTCGATGGCTGCGAGGGCGCGGACATGCTCGACGGCGAAGAGGGCAATGACGTGCTCCTTGGCGGCGAAGGCGACGATGTGCTCATTGGCGGGGCCGGTGCCGACCAGATCGACGGTGGTGCTGGGGTGGACACGGCGTCCTATGTCGACAGCGCCGAAGGCGTGTTGATCAATCTCGCGACCGGCGGTGGCTGGGGCGGCGACGCCATGGGCGATGTGCTGACCGGCATCGAGAATGTCGTCGGCTCGGCCTATGGTGATGTCTTTCTCGCTGGGGAGGCGGCGAACCGGATCGACGGCGGGGCCGGGGCGGATCGGGTCGACTACAGCGGCAGCAGTGCCGGGGTGGTGCTCGACCTGTCGGGCGGCCGGTGCTCGGGCGGTCTCGCCGAGGGCGACGTTCTGATCGGGATCGAGGAGGTCATCGGCTCGGGCCAGGACGACCGGATCACCGGCAACGAGGCAGGAAACCGCCTCCTGGGCGGTGATGGCCATGACCGGATGTCCGGCGGCGGCGGCACCGACTACCTCTATGGCGATGCGGGCAATGACGTGCTCGAGGGCGGCGCGGGTGGTGACTCGCTCCATGGTGGCGCAGACAATGACGTGCTGATGGGCCAGGAGAGCCAGGACCTGCTCTATGGCAACGACGGCGCCGATGTGCTCGACGGCGGCAGCGACCACGACTGGCTCGAAGGCGGGGCCGGACAGGACATCCTGACCGGTGGGTCGGGTTCGGACAACTTCTTCTTCTCTGCGCTGAGCGACAGCGAGGCGGGGAAGGCCGACGTGATCACGGACTTCAGCCAGGGGGAGGACGAGATCTGGCTGACGCAGATCGACGCCGACACCACCAAGGAAGGCGGCCAACACTTCACCTTCATCGGCACGGAGAGGTTCACCGACGGGGTAGCGGGGCAGTTGCGCTACGAGCACCAGGGCGGCAACACCGTGGTGCAGGGCGATGTCGACGGCGACGGCCAGGCTGACCTCGAGATCGTGCTCACCGGCACGATCGACCTCCACGCCAGCGACTTCGTGCTCTGAGCCCACGAAGCCGGGGCCGGCCGTCAAGGCCGGCCGCTGACCTCGGCCGGGTGGTGACGGCCAAGCCCCACTCCAATGACCTTCGTCTGTCCAGGATCCGCGGGATCACCCCATCTGGGTGATCTCCGGGCACTGCGCGGACTGGATCATCCGCTCCCCGAAATGGCAGGCCTCTGATCTCTCCAGGCTGTCGGTGACACGCTGCCGGCGGCTGTTGCGCTTTCGGGGTCGGACCGGTCGGCCGAGAGCGGGCGTGGCCATGGCGATAAGTCAGGTAAGGATTTTTATGAGTGGATGCGATGGCACAAGCATATTTCATGTATTACCCAATTTGTGTCTTGCATAAGGAAAAGCTTTATTGACGTAAGATAAGGTTATCTTCAAATTTAGATGTCGTGGCGTGTCGCTGAACACGCATGGCGGCGCAGTCCAAATCCGCATTCCTGATTGGAGAAAGAGATGATCAAGCGTCAACTGGAGGTGGTTGCTCCGAATCGACCGAGCGGTGCCACGCTCTCGGTTCTCAAGGGCCCGAGCCCCATCATTCCCGTCACAACGGCGGCGGAGCGGCCGGTCGAGACGCCGGCCCCGTCCGCGGGCAAGGAATAGGGAGATCTGCTCCGCTCCCAACAAAGGGCCGATACTCGGCTTTCGGCGGGGGCGGATCCCGAGTTCGCGTCGACCGTGCCCTCGGCGCGCTTGGGTGCTCGCTCGATCTGAGGGGGCTCAGGTCCTTTTCGCATTCGAAATCGGTGGGTGAAGGCCGTGCGGATCCAGTTCGTCGTCATGCCCTGGAACTCCATTCATTATCCCTCCTTGGGCATGGGTATTCTCACGGCCGTCGCCCGGCGGGCTCTGCCGACGGCCGATGTCGGCACCCGCTATGCCAATCTCCGCTGGGTCGAATTCATGATGCGGAAGTCCGGTGGCGCGCTGTCGCCGGACACCTACAAGCTGCTCGGCGAGGATCTGTTCTTTCAGGGCGTGGGGGAATGGGTTTTCACCCCGGCGCTCTATGACGCCGACGAGTGGTGCGTGGAGGGGTACCGCGAGGTCCTGTCGAATTCGCCCGGCACATTCGATCTGGCTCTTCAGGCACACCGGCTGTCCCGCGAATTCGTCGAGGCGCTGGCGCAGGAGATCGCGGACAGCCGGCCGGACGTGGTCGGGCTGACCAACACTTTCATGCAAAGCGTGCCCTGCCTAGCGCTCGCCAGGCGGCTCAAGGCGTTGTCGCCGCAGACCATCATCATCATGGGCGGCGGAAACTGCGATGGTGTTCAGGGCGAGACGCTCCACCGAAACTATCCCTTCATCGACTATGTCGTCCGCGGCGAAGGCGAAGCTGCGTTTGAAGCCTTTCTCGCCTTCCTCGACGGTCATCGTGCGGTGGCTGACGTCCCGGGACTGTGCTGGCGGCAAGGTGCGAGGACGCGGGCCAATCCGGTCGCGTCGCTTGCCTCGATGGATGAGGTCCCCACCCCTGTCTTTGACGACTATTTCCAGCAGTGCCTCTCGTCACCGTTAGCGCGCTTCATTCAGCCCAACATCGTCTTGGAATCCGCCAGAGGGTGCTGGTGGGGGCAGAAGCACCACTGCACCTTCTGTGGCTTGAACGGCTCGGGGATGGCATTCCGAAGCAAGAAGGCCGAGCGCGTCCTCGAGGAGATCGACCAACTCACCACCCGTCATGGGGTGCTGGACATCATCATGGCCGACAATATCATCCCGATGGAATATTTCAAGGATCTGCTGCCGGAACTCGGCCGTCGCGATCGGGATTTGAAGCTTCACTACGAGGTCAAATCGAACCTGCGCTACGATCAGATCGAGCTGCTGCGCGACGCGGGGGTGTGGCATATCCAGCCCGGGATCGAGAGCCTGTCCAGCAAGGTTCTGCGCATCATGGACAAGGGAGTCACGGCCCCGCAGAACGTGCGGGTGCTTCGGGATTTCGCCGAATTCGGCATGACCACCTCCTGGAACATCCTGGTCGGTTTCCCGGGTGAGACGGAGGCGGACTATGCGGGGACGCTGGCGCAGATGCCGGCCCTCGTTCACCTTCAGCCGCCCGCATCCGTCAACCGCATCGCGATCGAGCGGTTCAGCCCGTATTTCAATCGCCCTGATCTCGGCTTCCCCGAGAAGCGGCCGGCAGCGTTCTTCAACCACATCTTCGCGCTGCCGGAGACCGAATTGGCGGACATGGTCTATCTCTTCGACAGCGCGCCCCGTGGCGTGTCCGATAAGGTATTGGCCGCCCTGGCCAAGGGCTTGACGGACTGGCGGCAGGGCTATGCGGCAGGAAGTGTTCTCACGCATGCGGAGACTGAAGACGGCATCGTCATCACCGACCGGCGGATCGGATGGGGGGACCGCACCTACATGATCGATGATCCGCTTGTCGCGGCGGTCTACCGGATGCTGCGGCGACCGACGACCGCGAACGCGCTGTTGGTCCATGCGCGACGGGAATTTCCGGAGGCGGTCCCGTCCTCTGTGGAGGACGCCCTGGCGTGGCTGTCGGCGAACGGGTTGCTGTTCGCTGACGACGGCCTGTACGTCGCTCTGACCCTCAGCTGCACTCAGATCAGCATTCTCCGCGAGGCCCAGAAGCCTTCGCATCCGGGCTTCGAGCGGATCCGGCTTGGTTCGACGCCGGCCGTGCTCGCGGCCGCGGCGGCATCTTGAGGGATGCAGCAGGTGACAACGGCGAGCAACAGCCTGCGACTGCACGGGCGCTCCGAGATCTCCGTGTCCGATCCGGGGGCGGACGAGATGTTCGCCGATCTCGGGCGGATCGAAGCGCTGGCGAGGGCGGGCATGAGGCGCGTCTCGATCCGTGATCCGGTCGATCTCGGCCTCGCCAATGAAAGGTCCGCCCGGGCCGGGCTGTGTTGGCTCAGAGCGATCCGCGATCTGGCCGCCTGCGGCATCGATGTCGACTGGACGATCCGGGGACTGCGTCCCGATCTGGTGCCAGCGCTGCGCCATCTGGCGCCGCCCTCGGCGGGAGATCTGCCGGAGGAACAGCTCTTCGACTGGCGCCGCGACTTCTGCCACGGACGCTGCTATTGGCGGAAGGGTACGGACTTCGTGATCGTCCGCGACAGCCGGTTCGGTCGCTTCGAGGACCACTACGTCTTGAACGATCACGGCTCCCACCAGGTGTTTCTCGCGGCGGTCGACGTCTGTCGGGAAGCCGATCTCGAGCGGATCGACCCGAAGGCGAAGGCGGCGCTTGACGATGAACGGCTGCTTTTGTCAGCGAAGGGATGGTCCGTCGCGCTGCCGCACCGCATGAAATACTGGCCAGTCCAGTTCGGAGCCGCGAGCTGAAGGGTCTCCGTGCTTGGAGTTGGCCCGCGCAGCGCCCTTGGGCCACTGGGTGGAGCCGGCTCGTGCCGGCGGGGGCGCTGGCACCAGAGCATCTCTTGATCTGCCGGATCACGTCGCCGATGACGATTATGGCGCGAGGCTGCCTCCAAATCTAGCGAGTGACTTGGCGGCACAATCAGTCTTACCAATCCAAGGAATAATTTCCTGTCAATCGCGATCGCAGACGGTGACGTCTGCATAGAGTTATTCAATGAATTGAAGTAATATTAAGATCCATCTAAAGTAATTCAATATTTTTGGCATCAAGTTTGACTTTAGTATTGTGAACATGTATTTATAAATTTCTCAGTCAATGGAGAAAGTAATGCTGAATATTCCAATATCTGTCCGCCGCACCGTGCTTGCTATCGCCCTCGTGGTCAGCATGGGGAGTGTGGCTGTGTTTGGTCAGGCTCGTGCTGACGAGCAATGCGATCCTTTAGAGTGCCCTAATCTTTATTCGTGTGACTGTGAATAATGCTACAGACAGCGTCATGGCGCTCTCCAGGCGAAGATGGAGGGCGCCACGAAGCGCAGGATTCCGGTAAAGCGTTGAAGCCGGTGACGGAGCACTCCTCGGCATAGGCTGCGGCGTCCCAACTGAATCGCCCCCGGGTTTCCCGGGGGCGGTTTTGCCTGCGCCCCCAGAGCGAGTACCTCACGTTGAGCATAGCTGCGCGCTTCGGCCTCGGCCGTAAGGAATGTTTCCGATCGGCTTGAGTGGGCGACGGTGGTTGAGCCAGTAGACCCATTCGAGGATGGCCAGTTCGACCGCCTCGGCGTTACGCCAAAGGCCTCGCCGTCAGATCAACTCGGCCTTGAACAGGCCGATGATGGCCTCGACGCGTGCATTGTCGTCGCTTTTGCCGACGTGACCAATGGACGGCTCGACTGGCCAAGCGCTCGGTGCAGCGGATCGAGACGTATTCCAGGCCGCAGTCGCTGTGGCGGGCCATGGCCATCTCGAGCCCCGGCCGGCGGCTGCACGCGATCGGCGCTTCGGGCCGCATGGATCCGGTACGTCGACGGGGCGATCGGCAGTGCCTTGCAGATCGGCTCGACCCCGTAGGCGGCTCGATACTGGTCGATGAACGCCGTCACGACTTGAAGCGGCGGCGAGTTCCGCCTGGGCAAAATACGCTGATGCCTTGCGCCGGATCTCGTTGGCTTGGCGCAACTGCCGCTCCTCCCGCGCTCGAGCTTGCGCAGCCGTTCCCATTCGGGTGCTCGCTCGCTATCCGCACCGCCCGTTCCTTCACTTCCTGGGAGAATATCTTCGGTCTCCATTCTCCTAAGAGACCGTTTGGAAATGCGCTGGCGTGAGTCGGCTGGCGGTGGTTTCGAGACCCGGAGCGCAGCGGACGTTTGGGTCCGTGAGCACCGGAAGCGGAGAAACCGCCGTCAGACGGCCGCGCCAGTAGCATTTACAGACGGTCTCTAAGAGTCGGAGTCTCCGGGAAACCCGGGGCGGTTCAGGAGACCTCCGCCGTCACCGCTTCTCACATCCCGCGCCAGCGGGTTCATTCAATCCCCTATGGTCTCCAAAAACTGATAGTATTCCGGAAATCAGCATCGAATAATTACAGGAGGTTGAAATTTATATTCCATAATTACTTTTTATATATTAAGTTCGTTTAAGTAATATTCTGTTTTTTGTTGATTTAATGGTCAAGATATATAGATCATGCCGATAGCCGGGGTGAGATGATTATAGCCTTAGCCTTGTGGCTGGCGGCATACATCAGCGGCTGTCTCAGAAGAACCAAGATAGGAATGATCATGAGCAAGCAAAGATTGGCTGCGGACTCGGCGCATGTTCTCTACGGCTTGGGCGACGACGATCTATGGAGCCGGCTCGGGCATGTTGACTCCGCCGCCGGCAGCGCTTCCTCGGTCGATATCGCGGAGGTCCGTCAAGATTTGGCCAGAGGCGAAGACCATGAGGTGATCGTTAGTGCCGTTGAAGGTCTGCAGGGAACGGCTCGAGGCGATGCCTCCGAGGGCGAGAACCGCGAAGGCGACGAGGGCGAGAATTGGCTCGAAGGTGGGGCGGGCAACGATGTCCTCTCTGGTCTCGACGGGGCCGATGTGCTCCTCGGCGGCGCGGGCAATGATGTTCTCTATGGAGGCGCTGGCAGCGACAATCTCTACGGTGAGGATGGCAACGACATCCTCTGGGGCGGTACTGGCGGGGCGGTCATCGATGGGGAGAACCTCAATGGGGGCGCCGGCATCGATACCGTCTGCTACGGCGACAGCGCCGAGGGCGTGATCGTGGATCTTTCGACGGGCCAGGGTCACCACGGCACGGCTGAGGAAGACCACTATGATCAGATCGAGAATGTCGTCGGTTCGGATCAGGGCGACACGCTCGTCGGCAACGGTGATGCGAACCGGCTGACCGGTGGTCAGGGCAAGGATGTCCTTCGGGGCGGTGGCGGAGCGGATTGCTTCGCCTACGCGACAACGGACGACAGCGCTCAGGAGAACAGCGATCTGATCCAGGACTTCAGTCAGGTGCAGGGCGACAAGATCGACCTGTCTGCGATCGATGCCGACGAGGCGGCGTCTGGCGATCAGTGGTTTACCTTCGTTGGTACCGAGACCTTCATCATCGGCGCGGCCGGACAACTGCGCTACGAGTGGAGAGACGGCGACACGCTGGTGCAGGGCGACACCGATGGTGACGGCCAGGCGGATTTCGAGATCGCGCTCGAAGGTCAGATCGCACTGACTGGGCGCGACTTCGTGCTCTGAGCTCGAGTTGGGGCCGGCCGCCGCCGGCCCCCCGACCTCTTCCCGCGTCGTCGGGCCGATGCTGTGGTGCCTGCTCTTGGTGGCGTCGCCGCGACGGGCCTCCATACCAGCGTCGATGAACGGATCGTCATCCCGTACGCACTGTGGCGCGAAGTGCTACAGCGCAGGCGCGGAATCTCGCCGTCGTCGCAAAGATCCCGGATCTGCAGCGCCGCTCCAGTGCCGCGCCCGGGAGGGTGAGGTGGCAAAGAGCTCGATGAAGGGCTCGTCGGTCTCCGTCGGACGAAGGACGTGGCCGACCAACGCTCCTCGCCGGCGTGCTGAGCTTCACCACCCGGTCTCGCGAGTCGACGATCCAGTTCGAGGGCGAGCCGATCTTCCTCGATCAGCTCCGGCGGACACCGGGCCACCGGCGGTCCGGATCCTGGCAGCCTATAAGACCCAGGACGTCCGAACCACTACCGTCGCCACCGGCGTCCAGATCTTTCTGCTGCCGCCCTGTTTTCCCGAGCTCGACCCGATCGAGATGATCTTGATCAACACCGACGAGACGACGTCCGGTGACCGAGGGTGCGTTTGTCGGCACTGCAGGTTTCGTCATCGATGCGGCCGGACAACCGCGCTACGAGCACAGAGATGGCGACGCGCCGGCGCAGGGCGACATCAACGGGCGATGGCCAAGCCGATATCGAGATGGTGCTCACCGGCTCGATCACGCTCACCGCCGATGATCTCTGACTCTTGAGATGGCGATCGGGCGGGGCGGTTTTCGGCGTGTCCAGGGGCAGTCCGAAACGGCGCATGTGAAACCACGGACGCGCAATCCCGAGCTCCCATCTTGTCCATTGCGTGGCCGATATCGGCCACGCGGACGAGCCGATGACTCCCCTCTCCGATGATGAAGCACTTTGGTGTGGTTCTCAGATCCGGAAACAAATTCCTATAAATTTCATGAATACTATATTGTATTTCGATTATGGAACTAAATAATTTTTGCGGTTGTTGATTTTTTGTTGCAGTTGGATTTGATTTTCACTAAATTGTTATGAGGTTTTGCATTTTACGAAATCTGATATTGACTTGCGGCAAGGTAGGAGAATCGCTTGTGAGTAGGCTCTTTGGGTATTGCCATGCGCCGTCTTCCGTTTGCCTCAATTGGAGGCAGAGCGGGTTGTGAATGGCGCCGGCTTTAGGATGTGTGTTGGTGACGTCGATCATGCTGATCGGCTTCGGGGAGAGTAAGTCAGACATGGCGAAGACCGAATCGACACCGCCGAGCGCCGCCCGCCGGGCCTTGAGGTCGGTCAGACCCTGGTTCCTGGTGGCGGCGGGATTCAGCTTCGTCCTCAACCTCCTGGTGATGGTGTCGCCGCTCTATTCGTACCAGCTGTTCGACCGGGTGCTGGGCAGCGCCCATGTCGAGACGCTGGTGTTCC
>NZ_JBQJIK010000058.1:0-53808 GCF_052078665.1 Inquilinus sp. CA228
GGCTCCGGGCGGAGGCCGCGCCATGACCCGCCTGCTCGATCCCGCGGCCGTGCGCAGCGCCGCGCCGGCGCTGTTCCTGCTGCTGCTGGTGGTGGCGATCGCCATCGTCGAGCCGGGCTTCGGCTCGCCCGACACGCTGCTGATCGTGCTGGCCGACACCACCACCCTGTTCACCCTGGCCGCGGGCGTGACCTTCGTCATCCTGCTCGGCAGCATCGACCTCTCGATCCCGGCGGTGGCCTCGCTGTCCACCGTCATCGTCGCCCTGCTGCTGCCGCGGATCGGCGTCGGCGCCTTCGCCGTGGCGCTGGCCGCGGGCGCCACGGCCGGCCTGGTCAGCGGCGTCGTCCATGTCCGGCTGCGGGTGCCGTCCTTCATCGCCACCCTGGCGACGGGCGGCGTGGTCGGCGGCGTCGCGCTCTACATCTCCGACGCCCGCAACATCGCCATCCCGGCCGAGACGCGGGCGCTGCTGGACTGGATCACCGGCAGCACCGCCGGCGTGCCGAACATCATCGGCGTCGGCGTCGTCGCCCTGGCGATCGGCGTCTATCTGCAGCGCTACAGCCGCTTCGGCCGCTACAGCCTGGCGATCGGGGCAGGGGAGCCGGCGGCCTGGGCGGCCGGCATCCGGGTCAACCGGCATAAGATCCTGGCCTTCGTCCTGTCCGGCGCCTTCGCCGCCCTGGCCGGCATCCTGCTGTCGGCGCGGCTGGCCAGCGGGTCGCCGACCGTCGCCAACCAGCTGCTGCTGCCGGCGATCTCGGCCGTGCTGGTCGGCGGCACGGCGATCACCGGCGGCATCGGCGGCATCGGCCGCACCCTGGTGGGGGCGCTGACCGTCTCGGTCGTCCGCATCGGCATGACCTTCCTCGGCGTCAACATCTTCGCCCAGCAGATGGTGTTCGGCACCGTCCTCATCCTTGCCGTGGCCATCACCCTGGACCGCGGCAAGATCCTGATCGCGAAGTAGGCCCCGGGGAGGGGCAGGGGAGCAGCCAAATGGATCTCGGATTGGGCGGCAAGGTCGCCGTCATCACCGGCGCCAGCGTCGGCATCGGCCTGGCGGTCGCCGAAGGCTTGGCGGCCGAGGGTGCCCATATCGTGCTGGCCGCCCGCCAGGCCGAAAGGCTGGAGGCCGAGGCCAAGGCGATGGCGGACCGGCACGGCGTGCGCACTCTGGCGGTGGCCTGCGACGTCGCCACCAGCGCGGGCACGGACGCGCTGGTGGCAGCGGCGGAGCGGGAGTTCGGCGGCGCCGACATCCTGATCAACAACGCCGGCACCGGGTCGAACGAGACCATCCTGGAGGCGCCGGACGAGAAGTGGCAGGCCTATTGGGACCTGCACGTGATGGCGGCGGTGCGGCTGGCGCGCGGCCTGGTGCCGGGCATGAAGCGGCGCGGCGGCGGGGTGATCCTGCACAACGCCTCGATCTGCGCGGTCCAGCCGCTGTGGTACGAGCCGATCTACAACGTCACCAAATCGGCGCTGATGATGTTCTCCAAGACCCTGGCCACCGAAGTGGTGAAGGACAACATCCGGGTGAACTGCGTGAACCCGGGCCTGATCCTGACGCCGGACTGGATCAAGACCGCTAAGCAGCTGACCGCCGACAGCGGCGGCAACTGGGAAGGCTACCTGCAGGGCGTGGCCGACGAGCACGCCGCGATCAAGCGCTTCGGCACGCCGCAGGAGCTGGCGCATTTCTTCGTCTTCCTGTGCTCCGACAAGGCCAGCTACAGCGTCGGATCGACCTATTTCGTCGATGGCGGGATGCTGAAGACGCTATAGCCGGCGGGCCCTGTCAGTCGTACAGGGCGGGCAGCCGGTACGCCTCGATCGCCGAGCGGCCGAAGATCTGGTCCCGCTCGGCCTCGGTCAGATGCTCCAGGCAGGACCTCAGCGCCCGGACCACCTGGCCGTAGCTGCCGGCGACCAGGCAGACCGGCCAGTCGGTGCCGAACATGCAGCGGTCGACGCCGAAGATGCGCAGCGCCTCGGCGACATAGGGCTTCAGGTCGTCCGGCGACCAATGCTCCCAGTCGGCCTCGGTGATCATGCCCGACAGCTTGCACCAGACATGGTCGCGGTGGATGGCGAAGCCACGCATCAGCGCCGCCCAGGGCTCGAAGCCGCCGCCCTTGATGTCCGGCTTGGCGATGTGGTCGAGGACGAAGCGCAGGTCCGGGAAATCCGCCACCGTGCGCAGCACCGCCGGCAGATGCGGCGGCTTCGGCACCAAATCGTAGACCAGCCCGGCATCGGCCACCGCACGCAGGCCGCGGCGGACGTCGTCACGCAGCAGCCAGTTCGGGTCCGCCTCCTCATGGATCAGGTGGCGGATGCCGACCAGCCAGCGCCCCTCCGGCGCCGCCTTCAGCTCGGCCAGCACCTGCCCGACCTCCGGATCGGTCAGGTCGACCCAGCCGACCACCCCGGCGACGAGATCCGTCGCCGCGGCGGTGCGGATGAAGTCCCAGGTCTCGCCCAGGTCGTTCCAGGTCTGCACCAGCACGGTGCCGGCGACGCCGTTGCCCTGCAGCGCCGGCCGCAGGTCGTTCGGCGCGAACACCCGGCGAATCGGGGCGAAGGGCCCGCTCAGCCAGCCATAGTCGCCTTTGTCCGGGTCCCAGAAATGCTGGTGCGAGTCGATGATGATGGCCACGGGCCCGCTCCCCTCACCAGCGCTGATGCACGAAGGGCTTGATGTCCTGGTCGTAGATGGCGCGCAGCTCGGCCATCGTCGCCGCCGGCAGCGCGGGCAGGGCGGCGGCCTCGGCGTTCGACCGGGCCTGCGCCCCGTTGCGGGCGCCGGGGATGGCGACCGTGACGGCGTCGAACATCAGGATCCAGCGCAGCGCGAACCTGGCCATGGTGGTGTCGCCGCCGACCAGCGGCCGCACCCGCTCCACCGCCGCCAGGCCCTTCTCGTAGGGAACGCCGGAGAAGGTCTCGCCGACGTCGAAGGCCTCGCCGTTGCGGTTGAACTGGCGGTGGTCGGTCTCTTCGAACCTGGTGTCGGCGCGGAACTTGCCGGACAAGAGGCCGCTGGCCAGCGGCACCCGGGCGATGATCGCGACCTGCTTCTCCTGCGCCCGGGCGAACAGCCGCTCCGCCGGGCGCTGGCGGAAGATGTTGAAGATGATCTGGATGCTCTGGACGCCCGGATACTCGATCGCCTTCAGCGCCTCCTCGACCCGCTCGACGCTGACGCCGTAGTTGCGGATCTTGCCCTGCTCGACCAGCCGGTCCAGCGACCCGAACACTTCCGGGTGGTAGTACAGCTCGGTCGGCGGGCAGTGCAGCTGCACCAGGTCCAGCGTATCGACCTGCAGGTTCTTCAGGCTGCGGTCGATGAAGCCGGACATGGTCTCCAGGCTGTAGCCCGCGACCTCCTGCTTCGGCAGGCGGCGCCCGGTCTTGGTGGCGACGAAGGGGCGGTCGCCGCCGCGCTCCTTCAGCACCCGCGCGATCAGCTGCTCCGACCGGCCGTCGCCATAGACGTCGGCGGTGTCGAGGAAGGTGACGCCGGCATCCAGCGTCTCGTGCAGCGCGGCCAGCGCATCGGATTCGTCGACATGGCCCCAGCTGGCCCCGATCGCCCAGGCGCCGAAGCCGATCTCGCTGACCTTGCGGCCGGTCCGTCCGAAGTCCCTGCTTCGCATCCTCGCCTCCATCTCCTGCGCGGGTCCGTTGCCTTGATTCAATCAAGTCGCAGGGTTATCATACAACCGTCCATGTTCTGGCAAGGGACTTCTCCGGATCGGCCGGCGAACGGTGCATGCCGATCGTGGTCCGCCTCGTCGCTGGCGGATCCGCGCGGGATCGTTCCTCCCAGCCTGCTCTCCGACGGCGGCCCTTGACAGATCGGACAAATCAGATCGTATGGTTGTATGATAACAGTGTAATCAACAGACAATTCAGGGAGGCCCCGCTCGATGACGACATTCTCCAGAGGACATCTGCTTCTCGCTTTGGCGGCCATTGCGCTGGCCGGGCCCGCCATGGCGGCCGACGACACGGTCAAGATCGGCGTGGTGGCGGCGGAATCCGGCTCCTTCGTCTCGGCCGGCCACACTTTGCCGGCCGGCGTCAGCCTGGCGGTGAAGGAGATCAACGACGCCGGCGGCGTGAAGGTCGGCGACAAGACCTACAAGATCGAGCTGGTGCGCCGCGACGACCGCACCGACATCGGCACCGCGGTGGCGGCGACGCAGGAGCTGGTGCGCGACGTCGGGGTGAAGGCGATCTTCGGGTCGGAGTCGCACGACTTCACTTTGGCCATGGCCAAGATCACCCAGCCGGCCAAGATCCTGCACTTCGCCGGCAACAGCACGCTCGACACCATCCTGACCGACGCGGCGGTCGCCCCGGGCGGCGAGGCCCATTACCTGTTCCAGTCCGAGCCGCGCGAGTTCCAGCGCAGCGGCAGCACCGCCCGCGGCGTGCTCAGCCTGCTGCAGCCGCTGGTCGACCATCCGATCAAGACATCGGTGATCATCGTCGGCAACGACGCCACCGGGCAGTTCCTGTCCTCCTACTACATCAAGGCGCTGAAGGCGGAAGGGCAGGAGGTGCCGGACATCATCTTCTACCCGCCCGACACCACCGACTTCTCGCCGATCCTGACCCGGGCCAAGAGCCTGAATCCGGACGTGGTGCACTTCTGGTACAACGGCGACTCGACGCTGACGGCGCTGCCGCAGGCGCTGGAGCTGGCCGTCGCCCCGAGCTACTTCCTGTTCGGCGTCGACCCCGGCATCTGGAAGGAGCGGGGGCTGTCGGCCGACGTGCCGGTGGCGATGAGCTGCGTGCCGGTGTGCTGGGGCGAATCCTCCAACGCCAAGGCCAAGGCCTATTTCGACGCCTATTTCGCGGCCGGCGCGCCGAAGGGCGTCACCTCCTCGGTCTCGCTGCTCTACTACGACTACGTCCACATGCTGGCGGAGGCCTGGACCAAGGCCGGCAGCTTCGACCCGGACAAGGTGGTCGACGCGCTCTTGGTGCTGCACCACCAGGGCGTGGTGTCGGATGACCTCAGCTTCAACGCCCACCACCAGGTGACGCACGCCACCGAGGTCTGCGTCGCCGACCCGGAGGGCAAGATCTCCTGCGCCATGCAGCAGCCGCCGGCCGACGCGCCGATGTGATCCGTTCCGGCGGCGTCCCCACCGCCGCCGGTCCCGGCCTGCCGGAGGGCTCCTCCACCCTCCCCGACGCCCTCCGGCAGGCCGGCCCTCTCGCACCGGGACCCGCCTTGGACATCCTCCTGCAGCAGATCCTGAACGGGCTGTCGATCGCCAGCGTGATCACGCTGATCGCGGTCGGCGTCACGCTGATCTTCGGCCTGACCGGCATCATCAACTTCGTCCATGGCGAGTTCCTGATGGTCGGCAGCATCGTCACCTGGCTGGCGGTCGGCGCCGGCTGGGGCTTCCCGCTGGCGCTGGTCGCCGGCATCGCCACCGTCGCCCTGCTCGGCCTGGTGCTGGAGCGCGGGCTGTTCCGCTTCACCCTCGACCGGCCGACCAACGGCTTCATCGTGTCGCTGGGCCTGATCGTGGTGCTGCAGCACATCGTCATCCTGTTCTGGAACGCCAACCAGAAGAGCATCCCGCGGCCGCTGACCACGATCTGGGAGGTCGGCGGCGTGCGCATCGCCGCGGTCCGGGTGATGGTGATCGTGGTGACCGCCGCGGTGGTGGCCCTGACCTTCTTCATGATCACCCGCAGCCGCTACGGCCGCGCCCTGCGCGCCAGCGTCGAGGACCGCGACACCGCGGCGCTGATGGGCATCCCCGTGCGGCGCTACATCACCGGCGTCTTCGTCTTCGGCAGCGCCCTGGCCGGCCTCGGCGGCGCCCTGCTGATCGCGCTGTTCCCGATCACGCCGTTCACCGGCGGCACCATCGTGATGAAGGGCTTCGCCGTGGCGCTGATCGGGGGCCTCGGCAACCTCACCGGCGCGGTCGTCGCCGGGCTGATCCTCGGCCTGGTCGAAGGCTTCAGCGCCGGCTACGGCCTGTCGGAATGGACCGACGCCTATTCCTTCGCCCTGATGATCATCGTGCTCCTGGTCCGGCCGCACGGCCTGTTCGGCGGCACCTCCGGCCCCAGAGTGACATGATCTCGATGCATTCCCGATCACCCCTCAGGGGACTGGTGCTGGCGCTGGTCCTGTTCGCGCTGCTGGCGCTGGTGCCGGCGCTCGGCCCCAGCAACCGGCTCTTGTCCCTGGCCATCACCGCCGGCATCAACATCGTGGCGCTGTATGGCCTGTCGGTACTGTTCGGCCAGACCGGCATCCTGTCGATGGGCCATGCCGCGCTGGTCGGCGTCGGCGCCTACACCGCCGCCATCCTGGCCCGCGACCTCGGCCTCGACTTCTGGGCGGCGCTGCCCTGCGCCGCGGCGACCACGGCGCTGCTGGCGGCGGTGGTCGGCTTCCCGTCGCTCAGGGTCAGCGGCCATCATTTCGTGATCCTGACCTTCGCCTTCGGCCAGCTGCTGACCATCGTCCTGACCAATGGCGGCGACTTCACCGGCCGGGCCACCGGGCTGGACCTCGGGCAGCCGGTGGGGCTGTTCGGAATCGGGCTCGACCCGCTGCCGCAATTCTACCTGCTGACCCTCGGCTTCGTCGCGCTGGCCGCGATCGCCAGCTGGGCCATCGTCCATTCCCGCTACGGCCGCACGCTGCGGGCGATCCGCGAGAACGAGAAGCTGGCCGCCTCGCTCGGCATCAATGTCGGGCGGCACAAGATCGGCGCCTTCGTCGTCAGCGGTGTCTTCGCCGGCATCTCCGGCGTGCTGCTGGCCTATTTCCTGCGCCACATCTCGCCCAGCCAGTTCGCCTCCTTCCCCAGCATCTACCTGGCGCTGATGGTGATGATCGGCGGCGCCCGGCTGCTGCTCGGGCCCCTGGCCGGCGGCATCCTGGTGGCCTTCCTGCCGGAGCTGTTCTCGCTCGACCCGGTGCAGTCCCGCATCCTCTACGGCATCTGCCTGATCGCGGTGATCCTGCTGCTGCCGAACGGCGTGATCGGCGGGCTGCTCGACCTGTGGCGCCGGCTGGTGCCGCAGCGCGACCCGGCCGAGCGGCCGGCCGCCAGCAAGCCGGCCCGCGCCGGGCGGGAGGGCTGAGGGATGGGCGCGCTCGAGATCCGCGGCCTGCGCAAGCAGTTCGGCGGCGTCGCCGCCCTGGCCGGGGTCGACCTGACCATCGTCGAGGGCGAGATCCTCGGCATCGTCGGCCCGAACGGGTCGGGCAAGACCACTTTGTTCAACGTCATCACCGGCGTGCACAAGCCGACCGCCGGCACGGTGACCTGGCGCGGCCGTGACATGACCGGCGTGCCGGCCCATGCCGTGTCGCATGCCGGCATCGCCCACACCTTCCAGCAGGCCATGGCCTTCCCCGGCCTCAGCGTGTTCGAGAATGTGCAGATCGCCACCGAGCATTGCCGGTCGGCGGGGGACTTCCCCTGGCCGACGCCGGACGACCTGATCGGCTTCGTCGGCCTGCAGGCGCTGCGCCACGAGACCGCCGGGGTGCTGCCCTTCGGCAGCCTGCGCCTGCTCGGCATCGCCCTGGCGCTGGCGACGCGGCCGGCGCTGCTGCTGCTGGATGAGCCTGCCGCCGGGTTGAACGACAAGGAGACGACGGCGCTGGTCGAGCTGGTGCGGCAGCTGCCCGGCCACGGCATCAGCGTCTGCGTCATCGATCACGACATGAGCCTGATGCAGCGCCTGTGCCGCCGCCTGGTGGTGCTGGATTTCGGCAGCAAGATCGCCGACGGCCCGACCGCCGAGGTGCTGGCCGACCCCAAGGTGCTCGAAGTCTATCTGGGGGGTGCGCTGTGACGCTGCTGCAGGTCTCCGGCGTCACCACGGGCTACGGCCCGACCACGGTCAACCGCAACGTCTCGCTGGCCCTGGGCAAGGGTGAGATCGCCACCATCCTCGGTCCCAACGGCGCCGGCAAGACCACGCTCCTGCGCACCATCGCCGGGCTGGTCAAGCCGCGCGGCGGCAGCGTCGTCTTCGACGGCCGCGACGTCACCGGCCAGCCGCCGGACGTCATGGCCAAGCAGGGCGTGGTGCTGGTGCCGGAAGGCCGGCGCATCTTCGCCGACATGAGCGTGGAGGAGAATCTCCGGCTCGGCGCCTATGCCAGGCGCGACCAGACGGCGGTCGATGCCGATATCCGGCTGATGGAAGCGTTCTTCCCGATCCTCGCCGCCAAGCGCCGGGACAAGGGCGGGTCGCTCAGCGGCGGCCAGCAGCAGATGCTGGCGATCGCCCGCGGCCTGATGGCGCGGCCGCGCGTGCTGCTGCTGGACGAGCCATCGCTGGGCCTGTCGCCATTGATGGTGAAGGAGATCAAGGCCATCATCCTGGCCATCGGCGAGCGGTTCGGGGCCTCGATCCTGCTGGTCGAGCAGAATGCGGGGCTTGCCTTGGGCGTGGCCACGCATGGATATCTGATGCAGCAGGGCCGCGTCGTCGCCTCGGGGCCGATCGCCGAGCTGAGGAATGCGGACCTGATGCGGGACCTCTATCTCGGCGGGGCGCCAGCGGCCTCCGCCTGAAGCCGAAGCGGAGCAGCACCGTGAGCACACTGACCCTCTCCTATGGCCGCGGCCATCTGCCGATCCGCCTGCCGGCGGGGGCGCAGGCGACGGTGGTGCGCAAGCAGGCGCTGCCGAAGCTGCCCGACCCGCAGGCCGCCATCCGCCAGGCGCTGGCCCAGCCGATCGGCGCCCCCGGCCTGGCCGAGCTGGCGCGCGGCCGGCGCAGCGCCTGCATCCTGATCTGCGACATCACCCGGCCGGTGCCGAACCGCCTGTTCCTGCGGCCGATGGTCGAGACCATGGTCGCATCCGGCATCCCGCTCGACCGCATCAGCATCCTGGTCGCCACCGGCCTGCACCGGCCGAATCTGGGCGAGGAGCTGGCGGAGCTGGTGGGCGACCCCTGGGTGCTGGAGCATGTCCGGGTCGACAACCACGACGCCCGCGACGATTCCGCCCATGTCGATTTCGGCCGCACCGCGACGCGCGGCACGCCGGTCCGGATCGACCGGCAATTCGTCGAGGCCGATCTGCGCATCGCCACCGGGCTGGTGGAGCCGCATTTCATGGCCGGCTGGTCCGGCGGCCGCAAGGTGATCGCCCCCGGCGTCGCCCATCACGAGACCATCCGCACCTTCCACTCGGCGCGGTTCATGGAGGACCCGCTCGCGGTCCAGTGCAACCTGGTCGGCAACCCGCTGCATGAGGAGCAGCTGCAGATCGTCGGCATGCTGGGCGAGGTCTACGGCCTCAACACCGTGCTGGACGACGACCGCGACCTGGTCTGCGTCACCTTCGGCGAGATCATCGCCAGCCACGCCGCGGCGGTGGATTTCGTCAGCGGCGCCACCCGCGTGCCGGTGCCGCGCAAGTTCAGGACGGTGGTGACCTCCTCGGCCGGCTATCCGCTGGACAAGACCTACTACCAGACCATCAAGGGCATGGTGACGCCGCTCGACATCCTGGCGCCGGGCGGCACGCTGATCATCGCCTCGGAATGCTCCGAGGGCTTCGGCTCGCCCGAGTTCCGCGAGGCCCAGACCCGGCTGGTCGAGCTGGGGCCGGAGCGGTTCCTGGCGACGCTGACGGCGAAGTCGCTGGCCGAGATCGACGAATGGCAGACCGAGATGCAGCTGAAGTCGCTGCGCCTCGGCCGGGTCGAGCTCTACACCACCGGCCTCGGCGCGGCCGAGCGCGGCATCACCGGCACGGCGCTGGTCGACGACCTCGACGCCGCCATCGCCGCCAGCGTGGCCCGCGCGAACGACCCGGCGGTCGCGATCATTCCGGAAGGCCCGTACGTCATCCCGTACCATGCGGCGGGGTGAGAGCCCGTCAGGGCGCCTTGGCCTCGGACCGCAGGGCGGCGTAGCGGTCGCGGGCGCGGGTCAGGTGCACCCGCATCGCCCGGCGGGCGGCGGTGGCGTCGCCGGCGCGGATCGCGGCCAGGATCGCTTCGTGCTCCTGCCCCACCCGGCGCAGATGGCGCTCGCGCTCCGCCTGCGACAGGGCCGCGACCGGGATGCGCTGGCGCGGCATGACCACGTTGAAGACGTCGAACACCCGGGCGAAATAGGCATTGCCGGTGGCGGCCAGGATGGCGCGGTGAACCGCCAGATCCTCGCCCAGCCCGACGGTCTCGGCATCGGCCCCCGGCGCCGTGATCGCGGCCAGGAACGCCGCCTGCGCGGCCTCGATGCGGTCCAGCTCCTCCGGGCTGCGCCGCTCGGCGGCCAGGGCCGCGGCCTCGACCTCGATGCTCAGCCGCAGCTCCAGCACCTGCAGCACGTCGCCGATCGACTGCAGCTTCTCCGCATCGATGGCGAAGGACCGGGCGGGCGCGGTCTCGGCCACGAAGGCGCCCAGCCCCTGGCGGGTGGTGATCAGGCCGCGGGCGCGCAGCGAGGCCAGGGCCTCGCGCACCACGGTGCGGCTGACCCCGGTGGCGGTCACGATGGCCTGTTCGGTCGGCAGGCGCTGGCCGGGGCCGAGGTCGCCGGACGCGATCCGGGCCTCCAGCGTCTCGACCAGGCCGGCGGTGAGGTTGGGGGCTTTCCGGATCGCAGCGAAAGCCGAGGAATCCCCGCTCATATCATCCTTCAGGTCACACGCCTTGCGGCCCGCAGGATCGCAGTGCCGGCGGCGCGGCGCAAGGCTGCGGATCCCGGCGCCGCGGCGGCCGCATTGTGAACCCGCCGCCAATCTGGAACAGTCCGGGCATGGAGCTGCATCTCGATCTGGTCGGCGGCCTGGCGGGCGACATGTTCATCGCCGCGATGCTCGACCTGTTGCCGGAGCACGAGGCCGGGCTGCACGACAGCCTGGCCCGCACCGGCGGGCTGCTGGCCGGCGTCACCGCCCGGCTGGCGCCGCACAATGACGGCGTGCTGGCCGGCCGGCGCTTCCTGGTCGAGCGGCCGGGCGGGAACGGGGACGGCCACGACCATGTCGCCTGGCGCCGGATCCGCGAGGGGCTGGAGGCGTCGGAGCTCGACCCCGCGGTCCGCGGCCACGCCATCGCCATCTTCCGGCTGTTGGCCGAGGCCGAGGCGCGGGTGCATGGCGTCGAGGTCGAGGCGGTCGGCTTCCACGAGGTCGGGGCCTGGGATTCGATCGCCGACATCGTCGGCGCCGCGCATCTGATCGCCGCGGCCGGGGCGACCCGCTGGACCGTCGGCACCGTGCCGCTCGGCTCCGGCCGGGTGCGCAGCGCGCATGGGCCGCTGCCGGTGCCGGCCCCGGCCACGGCGCTGCTGCTGCAGGGCTTCGCCGTGATCGACGACGGCGTCGGCGGCGAGCGCGTCACCCCGACCGGCGCCGCGATCCTGCGCCATCTCTGCGGCGACGCGGCGCGGCCAGCGCAGCCGCGGATCCTGGGTGGGACCGGTATCGGCTTCGGCACGCGCATCCTGCCCGGCCTCAGCAACTGCGTCCGGGTGCTGCGCTTCGATCCGGCGGAGGCGCCGGGCTTCGAGGCGGATGCCGTGCTGGTGGTCGAGTGCGAGATCGACGACCAGTCGGGCGAGGAGCTGGCGCTGGCGCTGGACCGGCTGCGGGCCCATCCGGCGGTGCTGGACGTGGTCCAGGCCCCGGTCTTCGGCAAGAAGGGGCGGATGATGGCGCATCTCCGCCTGCTGGCCCAGCCGGAGGCACGCGACGAGGTGCTGCGCCTGTGCTTCGCCGAGACCACGACGATCGGCCTGCGCCACGCCGTCCAGGCCCGGGCGGTGCTGCCGCGGCGCATGGTCGAGGTCGCGGCCGGGGGCCGCACGCTGCGGGTCAAGGCGGTCGACCGGCCCGGCGGGCGGACGGCCAAGGCCGAGGCGGATGACGTGGCCGACCTGGACGGGCATGCGGCGCGCAAGGCCCGGCGCCGGGCGGCGGAGGATGCGGTGGACGAGTCATGAGCGCGGATCGGATGCGGCTCGAGCATGTGCTGGACGGGCTCGGCCCGGTCGCGGTGGCGGTCAGCGGCGGCGTCGACAGCATGACCCTGGCCGTGCTGGCGCATCGCCGACGCCCCGGCGCGGTGACGGTGGTCCACGCCGTGTCCCCGGCAGTGCCGCCGCTGGCGACCGCGCGGGTGCGCGACTGGGCCGGGCGCGAGGGCTGGGCCCTGACCGTGCTCGACGCCGGTGAGTTCGCCGATCCGCGCTATCGCGAGAACCCGGTGAACCGCTGCTATTTCTGCAAGACCAACCTGTATGGCGCGATCGCCGGGCGGGTCGCCGGCACCATCGTCTCCGGCACCAATCTCGACGATCTGGGCGAATACCGGCCGGGCCTCGACGCGGCGAGGGAGCACGGCGTGCGCCACCCCTATGTCGAGGCCGGGATCGGCAAGGCCGGGCTGCGGGCCCTGGCGCGCGACCTCGGGCTCGGCGACCTGGCCGAGCTGCCGGCCTCGCCCTGCCTGTCGAGCCGGGTCGAGACCCTGATCCCGATCGAGCCGGAGATGCTGCGCACCATCGACGCGGTCGAGCAGTTGGTCGCCGACCGCCTGCGGCCGCGGACGGTGCGCTGCCGGGTCCGCGCCGCCGGGCTGGTGGTCGAGCTGGACCCCGGCAGCCTGGCCGGGCTGGACGAGGACGGGGCGGCGGCGCTGGAAGCGTCGATCCGCGCCGTGCTGCCGGAAGCCGCCGCGTCGCGGCCGCTGGCCTTCGCCCCGTACCGGGTCGGCAGCGCCTTCGTCGGGGTGCCGGGATGAGCCGGGACGAGGTCACCCTCGATTTCGGCCGCGGCGGCCGGATCGGCCAGGACGAGGCGATCTATTGCGGCGAGAAATCCGCCGCCCAGATCGCGGTGATCCTGGACCTGGCCGAGGCGGCCGGGGCCGGCCTGCTGCTGACCCGGCTGGATGCGGCCAAGCTGGAGGCCCTGTCGCCGGGCCATCGCGGCGGCATCGACTATTGCCCGGTGTCGCGCACAGGCTTCTTCGGCCCGCTGCGGCCGGTCGTGGCGACGGGCCAGGTGGCGATCCTGTCGGCCGGCACCTCCGACATCCCGGTGGCGCGCGAGGCGGAGCGGACGCTGCGCCATGCCGGGCAGCAGGCCAGCCTGTTCAGCGATATCGGCGTGGCCGGGCTGTGGCGCCTGACCGACCGGCTGGACGAGATCCGCGCCCATCCGGTGCTGATCGTCGTCGCCGGCATGGATGCGGCGCTGGCCAGCGTCGTCGGCGGGCTGGTGGCCGGGCCGGTGATCTGCGTCCCGACCTCGGTCGGCTACGGCGTCGCCGCCGGCGGCCGCGCCGCGCTCGACGCCATGCTGGCCAGCTGCGCCCCGGGCCTGTCGGTCTGCAACATCGACAACGGCTACGGCGCCGCCTGCGCCGCGCTGCGCCTGGTCAACGGCGCCCGCCGCCTGCGCGAGCGGCCGTAGCCTTCCCGCTGCGGCGCGGCGAGGGCAGGGCGGTCTCGTCCGGCGGCAGGCCGACGCGCTGGGCCGCGCCGTTCAGATGGGCCTGCATCGCCCATTGCGCCTCGACCCCGTCCTGGGCCTCGATCGCCGCCAGGATGCGGTCGTGCTCGCTCAGCGTCGCCTGGGCCATGTCCTCGGACGGGTGCTGGTCGCCGGCCGCCAGGATGCTCTCGCGCACCCGCTGGGCGACGAAGCCGATGAACTGCACCAGATAGTCGTTGCGGGTGGCCGCCGCGATGGCGCGGTGGAAGTCCAGGTCGGCCTCCAGCCAGGCGACGCTGCCATAGGGCGAGGCGGTCATGGTCGCCAGCGCCCGTTGCATGGCGTCGAAATCCTCGGCCGTCCGCCGGTCGGCGGCCAGGGCGGCAGCACGGACCTCCAGCGCGCCGCGCAGCTCGAACAGGCTGCGGAAGGCGTCGCCATCCTGCCCCAGCGTGGCGTGGTCGATCTTCAGCACGGTCGATTTCGGCGCCTCCGAGACGAAGGCGCCGCGGCCCTGCTGCGACCAGACCAGCCCTTCCGACCCCAGCCGGGCGATCGCCTCGCGCACCACGTTGCGGCTGACGCCGAAGGTCTCGGCCAGGGCCTGCACGGTCGGCAGCTGGTCGCCCGGCTTCAGCCGGCCGCGGGCGATCTCGCGCGAGATCGAGCTGGCGACCAGCGTCGGCAGATGCGGTCCGCGGCTGACCTTGTCGAGCTTCAGCGTCATGGCATCATCCGTTCTGGACTCCCGGGTCTTCCGGCAGGATACGCCCGTTGCTGAGAATGCGCGTGGGATCCAGCGCCAGCTTCAGCCGGGTCGCGAGGTCCAGCGACACGGCGTCGATCCGTTCCAGGAAGGCGTGCTGCTTGACCCGGCCGATGCCGTGCTCGGCGCTGATGCTGCCGCCCAGTTGGTCGACCGCGCCGAAGATCAGCGCCTCGGCGCTGTGGAACAGGGCGTCCATCGCCGCCGGGTCCTGGCCCTGCGGCGGGATCACGTTGAAATGCACATTGCCGTCGCCGACATGGCCATAGGCCAGGGCCATCGCCTCCGGATGCTTGCCGCGCACCGCCTGCAGCGCCGCGGCGATGAAGTCGGCGATGCGGGAGATCGGCACCGACACGTCGGTGCGCAGGTAGCGGCCGCCGCGGCCCTGGGATTCGACCATGGTCTCGCGATACAGCCACAGCCGCTCGGCCTGGGCGCGGCTGGAGGCGATGACGCCGTCGCGGATGATGTCGTCGGCGCCGCCCAGGAAGCTCTCCATCAGCCCGCGCAGATCGACCGTGCCGCCGCCCGCGGCCTCGATCAGCACATAGGCGGGGTAGACCTGCGCCAGCGGGTCGGGGAAGTCCGGCCGGGCGCGCAGCGTCACCTCGATGCCGTCGCGCAGGATCAGTTCGAAGGCGGTCAGCAGGTCGCTGCAGCCGCGCCGGGCCCGGGCGTACAGCTCCATCGCATCCTCGACCGAGGCCAGGCCGACCAGCGCGGTCTCGACCTGGGTCGGCTTCGGGAACAGCTTGAAGGCGACGGCGGTGACGATGCCCAGCGTGCCCTCGGCGCCGATGAACAGCTGCTTCAGGTCATAGCCGCGATTGTCCTTGCGCAGCACCTTCAGCCCGTTCCAGACGCGGCCGTCGGCCAGCACCACCTCCAGCCCCAGCACCAGGTCGCGGGTCATGCCGTAGCGCAGCACGTTGAAGCCGCCGGCATTGGTCGAGACGTTGCCGCCGACCCGGCAGGTGCCCTGCGCCCCGAAGGTGATCGGCAGCAGGCAGTCGACCGCGTCGGCGGCGGTCTTCGCATCCTCCAGGATGCAGCCGGCCTCGACCACCATGGCGAAGTCGATCGGGCTGATCTGGCGCACCGCGCTCATCCGCTCCAGGCTGACCACGATTTCGCCCGGCGCCGCCACCGCGGCCCCGACCAGCCCGGTCAGCCCGCCCTGCGGCACCACCCGCAGCCCGGCCTGCCAGCAATGCCGCATCAGGGCCGAGACCTCCTCGACCGACCGCGGCCGGGCCACCGCCAGCGGCGTCCCGAAATGGTCGCCGGACCAGTCGCGGCTGTAGCGCGCCATCTCCTCCTCTCCGGTCAGCAGCGCGTCGCCGGGCAGGATGTCCCGCAGCGCGGCGATCGCGTCGGCGTGCGTCGGGGTGGAGGATGTGGTCAATTGCGGCCTCTGACTCGTGGTGGGCAGAAAATACTGTCGTCCTGTTATCATACAAGTTACTGTAGCCATCAAGCCGTGATTGCACCTCGATGACGGCCCGCCTGATGTCGGCACCGCCTCCGATGCCGCGCGCCGAACCCATGCCTGGAGACGACCCGATGAGCCGCTTTCAGATGATGCACACGATGATCCGGGTGTTCGACCTGGAGGCATCGATCGCCTTCTACACCAGGCTGCTCGGCATGCAGCTGCTGCGCCGCGAGGATTTTCCGGAGGGCCGCTTCACCCTGGCCTTCGTCGGCTACGGGGCGGAGGACGACAACACGGTGGTCGAGCTGACCCACAACTGGGACCAGGCGACGCCGTACGAGATCGGCACCGGCTTCGGCCATCTGGCACTCGGCGTGCGCGACATCCACGGCGTCTGCGCGGCGCTGGAGCAGGCGGGCGCGAAGATCCCGCGCAAGCCCGGCCCGATGAAGCACGGCACCACCCACATCGCTTTCATCGAGGACCCGGACGGCTACAAGGTCGAGCTGATCGACCTCGACACAAGGGGCTGACCCCCGGCCGATTCCGGCGGGCGGCCGACGTTCATCCCGTTGTAAACACATTGTACACTTGTATTAATCTGCGATCTTGTTCATGCTACGTTCTATGAACAAGGCGCAGACCGATTCGGTTTCGGAAGCCCCGGCCGCTCCGGCGGAAGCGGGGGCGGCGGATCTGCGCGTGCTGGCGGAGCTGGTCGAGATCCAGATGTCGATCGCCCGGGCGACGCAGCAGGAGGCGTTGCAAGCACCGCAGCCCGGCGTTGACTATTGCCAGCGGATCGCCACCGTCGCGCGCTCGGTGCGGCTGACCCTGCTGCTCAAGGACAAGCTGTCGCAGCAGGTCGACGAGCGTCGCAAGGCCGCGGCGAAGCGGGAGGCGGCGCAGGAGGACTTTCACGATCTGCGGGTGAAGCTGGCGATGCTGGCGGCGGCCTACGAGGCGTCCGAGGACAATGAGGAGATCAACCGCCGCGTCACCGAGGTGCGCGAGCAGCTGGAGCGGCCGGAGGTGCTGGAGCTGATCGAGGCCAGCCGGGCCCCGGTCGCGGTGGCGGCGTTGTGCCGGCGCTGGGGCTTCCCGGTGCAAGTGGAGCGCTGGCTGGAGATGGCCGACGTGGCCATGGAGGAGCTGGGCTTCCTGCCGTCGGAGGACGGCGAGGACGATCCTGAGGATGCGCCCGCACCCCGCTCGGCCGGTGTCGACCGCCGCAAGCCCAAGCCGCCGGACACGGGGTAAGCCGCTCGCGCACTCGCCGTCTTCACAACCTTTCAGCATCGATGAGCGCAGCCTTCCACACTCCCCCTCCCCTTGCGGGAGGGGGTTGGGGGAGGGGTCTGCGCGCGTCCGCGCGCGAATGCGCGGAGGACAGGCCTCGCCGTCATGGCGGAAGCGTCAGAGCTCAGGCCGGCCTTGATGGTGAAAACCCCCTCCCCCTAACCTCCTCCCGCGAGGGGAGGGGGAGAGTAGAAGGGATGGATTGGCTCGAACGGCGGTATTCTGAAAAGGCCTCGCCCTGCGCGAGAGGCCGGAGGCGCTTGCGCCTCTGGGTGAGGGGAGGACGCCGGGACTCGACCTCACTTCATTCCGCTCTAAGCCGCCTCGACCCGGTGGATCAGGTTCATGATCCCCTCGCTCATCGCCCGGTAGTCGCGGGTGTTGGTGATCTCGCCCTCGATCCGGTAGGCGTTCATCACCACGATGCGGTCGGCCAGGGTGATCATCTCCGGCATGTCGCTGGTGATCAGCAGGATCGCCGTGCCGGTCTCCGACAGCTCGCGCAGCAGCTCGTGCAGCTCGGCCTTGGTCTTGATGTCGATACCGACCGACGGCTCGTCGACGATCAGCACCTTGACCCCGGCGGCCAGCCATTTGGCGACGCTGATCTTCTGCTGGTTGCCGCCGGACAGGTTGCCGACCAACTGGTTCAGCGACGGGGTGCGCACCGCCAGCCGCCTGATGAAGGGCTCGGTCTTGGCCCGCACCATGCCGTCGGTCAGGAAGCCGAAGCGGCCCGCCAGGCGGCGCCAGACCGTGATGCCGGCATTCTCCAGCACCGTGTGCATCAGCACGAGGCCCTCCTGCTTCCGGTCCTCGCTGACATAGCCGATGCCGACGCGGTGGATGGCGTCGGCGACGTCGCGGATCCTGGCCGGCTTGCCCTCGACCTCGACCGTGCCGGCGGTGACCGGGAACTGGCCGAGGATGCATTTCGCCAGCTCGGTCCGCCCGGCCCCGACCAGCCCGTACAGGCCGACGATCTCGCCGCGGCGCAAGGTCAGGTCGACGCCGCGATGGCCGAGGCTGGTCGACACACCCTGCAGCCGCAGCGCCGCTGGGGCCTGGGAGTGGTCGCGCGCCGGCCAGTCGGCGATCAGCTCGGCCCGGCCGATCATCAGCCGCACCAGGTCCTGGCGGCCAAGCCCCTGCATCGACCGGCTCTCGCAGGCGTTGCGGCCGTCGCGCAGCACTGTCACCCGGTCGCAGATCGCCTGCACCTCCTCCAGCTTGTGGCTGACGAAGAGCATGCTGACGCCCTCGTCGCGCAGCCGGCGCAGCAGGCCGAACAGGATGTCGGTCTCGTGCGGGGTCAGGGCCGCGGTCGGCTCGTCCAGCAGCAGCACGCGCGACTTCAGCGACAGCGCCTTGGCGATCTCGACCAGCTGCATCTTGGCGACGCTGAGCCGCGAGACCGGGATGCGCGGGTCGATGTCGAGGTCCAGCACCTTGAGCCACTGGCGGGCGTCGGCGTTCACCTTGGCATAGTCGACCCGGCGCAGCGGATGGGCCGCCAGCTGCTCCAGCGCGATGTTCTCGCCGACCGAGAAGCGCGGGATCAGGTTGCGCTCCTGATGCACCACGCCGATCCGGTGGGCGGTGGCGTCGCGCGGGCCGCCGAATTCCACCGGCTTGCCGTCCAGCAGCAGCTGACCCTCATCCGGCCGGTGCACGCCGGTGATGATCTTGATCAGCGTCGACTTGCCGGCGCCGTTCTCGCCCAGCAGGGCGTGGATCGATCCCGGCTCCAGGGTCAGGGAGACGCCCTGCAGCGCCTTCACGCCGGGGAAGAACTTGGCTACGCCGAGCGCTTCGAACACCGCCATGGTCACGCCCCCGCCGCCACGGCCTTGCGCAGCCGCAGCTCGCGCAGGCGGTTGATGCCGACCGCCCACAGGATCAGGACGCCGAGCACGACCTGGACCAGGAAGGGGTCGATGTTGAACAGCACCAGGGCCTGGGTGATGATCGCGACGATGACGACGCCCAGCAGCGTCGCCGACACGCTGACATGGCCGCCGGACAGCACCGCCCCGCCGATCACCGGCGCGGCGAAGGACAGGATCAGCCAGTCGTCGCCGATCGTCGGCTGGCCGATCTGCAGCCGCGCCACCAGCATGATGCCGGCCAGGGCGGCGAGCAGGCCGGAGATGGCATGGGCGGCCACGACGGTGAAGCCGACCGAGATGCCCGACAGCTCCGCCGCGTGCGAATTGCCGCCGACCGCCAGGATGAAGCGGCCCAGCGCCTGGCGGTTCAGCAGGAACCACAGCCCCACGGCCACCAGCGCCGTCGGCAGCACCAGCCAGGGCAGCGGGTCGATGAAGGTGGTGTTGCCGAAGGCCTTCACCGCATCCGGGATGCCGTAGAAGGGCTGGGCCTGGGTGATGCCGAGGTTGATGCCCTTGAACATTGACAGGCTGGCCAGGGTGATGACGAAGGCGCTGATCCCGGTCCAGGCGATGAAGGCGCCGTTCACCATCCCGGCGGCCACGCCGATCAGCAGCGCCAGCACGGCGGCCACGGGGGCGGGCAGGCCCCAGACCTGCATCATCCCGGCGAAGCTGATCGCCGCCAGTCCGCCGATGGCGCCGACCGACAGGTTCATCTGCCCGACCGCGATGATGATCATCTGCGAGAACGCGATCAGCGCGTTGACCGAGATCGCCAGCAGCAGCACCTGGATGTTCAGCGGCGACAGGAAGGACGGGTTGAAGGCGCCGACGATGACGATCGCCAGCACCGTGACCAGCAACGGGCCGAACCAGTCGGTCCGGGCATAGCGGGAGATCATCACACCATCCTCCGGCGCGCCAGGAACGAGCGACGCGCCATGTCCATCAGCACGGCCAGAAGCAGCAGCAGGCCCAGGAAGGCCTGGACCCAGAATTCGCCGATCTGCAGCAGCAGCAGGCCGCTGGTCAGCAGCGTCACCAGGAAGGCGCCGAGGAACGTGCCGACCACCGACACCCGGCCGCCGGACAGCAGCGTCCCGCCCAGCACCGGGCCGAGGAAGGCGGGCAGCAGCCAATCCTGCCCCAGCTGCCCGGCCATGGAGGGCAGGGCGGCGCCGTTGCGCGCCACCAGCATCAGCGCGGCGATGCCGGCCAGCAGGCCCGACAGCATGTGGCAATAGATGAAGACGCGGTCGACGCGGACGCCGGACAGGGAAGCGGCCTCCGGCCTCGCGCCGGCGGCCAGCATCTCGCGGCCGGCCACGGTGTAGCGGTACAGCACCACCAGCAGTGTGGCGACGGCGACGGCCACCAGCAGCAGCGGCGACAGCGTGCCGTCCAGGATGCGCAGCCGGCCGAAGCTGGAGAACACCGACGGCAGCTCGCGATAGGACTCGCCCCGGGTCAGGAAGATCATCAGCCCGAAGAAGATGCTCATGCTGGCCAGGGTGATGATGAAGCTGTGCAGGCCGGAACGGACGACGGTCCAGCCGTTGACGAAGCCCAGCGCCGCGCCCATCGCCAGCCCGCCGAGAATGGCCAGCGGCCAGGGCAGGCCGGCATCCTGGATCAGCCAGCCGCAGGCCATGGCGGCGCAGGCGCCGATGGCGCCGACCGCCAGGTTCAGCCCGCCGGTGACGATCACCACCATCATCGACAGGCCGATCATGACATTGATCGCGGCGGTGCGGCCCAGCGCGAACAGGTTGAACGGCGACAGGAAGCCGGGGGTCAGGAGGCCGAAGGCGGTGACGAACACCGCGATCAGCACGATCAGGCCGAACTCGTTGGTCAGCCAGAAGCGCGGCCGGCCGGACGCCCCGCGCGGCGTCGCCTGCGGAGACCCGATCTGGGACGGGGCGCTGTCTTCGGCATGCATCGGTCGGACTCTGGGAAACGGTCTGCGGAGTCCGGCCGGGCCGCAAGGGCCCGGCCGGGTGAAGCCGCTAGGAGGCGCAGTTCAGATAGGTCTTCTCGAAGCCGGCCAGCAGGGACTTCGTGATGTCCTGCATCGCCGCGACGTAGCCATCCACCTTGTCGGCGCCGACGAAGACGGTGCCGGAATCGACGAAGTGGCTGGTCAGCGCGTTGGTCTTCCACGGCGCGTCGGCCTTGAGCGTACAGCCGTTGCGCAGCCGGTCGACGACGTAGGAGCCGATATAGGCCTGGCCGTACGGGTTCTGCAGCATGGTGCCGTGCAGGAAGCCGTCCTTGATCGCCTTCAGCACCACCTCGTCATGGTCGATAGCGACCATCTGGATGCGCTTGTCGCCGATCCGGCGCAGCGCGTTGGCGGCGACCACCGACGGCACCCAGGCGGTGCTGACGATGCCGTCGACATCGGCGGCATGGGCGGCGAGGTAGGCGTTGATCTTCTCTTCCGCCGGCTCCGGCGCGTCGATGTCGGCGATCACCTGCACGACCTGCGCGCCGTCCTCCTTCGCCGCCTTCTCCACCGCGTCGATGCGCAGCTGGGTGTTGGGGTCGACCAGGAAGCCGGTGACATGCAGGATCCGCTTCTTGCCGGCCATCGCCTTCAGCAGTTCCTTGGTGCCGAGATAGGCGGAGTTGCCGACATCGGTGCCGAGGCAGAACTGCGCTTCGGACGGGTCCTTCAGGCAGCCGGCGGTGGCGATCACCGGGGCGCCGCTATCCGCCAGCTCGGCCACGGTGCTGACGCTGCCGACCGGGTCGCCGGGGAAGACGAGGAAGGCGTTGTAGCCCTGGGTCACCAGGCTTTCGAGCAGCTGGTTCTGGGTGCTCAGCTCCCACTTCTGCGGCACCTTGTAGTCCGCGGCGGCGAGCTTGAAGTCGCGGGCGGCGTCCTTGCCTGCCTGCTCCCAGGCCGAGAAATACGGGTGCGGGCCGCCGGGCACCAGGGCGACGCGGGTATCGTCGGCGGCGGCCGCTCCGGCCCCCGCCAGCAGCGCCAGGCCGGCCAGAACCACACTCCGGACATGTCGGGACATTTTCCGAGATCCTCCCCAGGGTTTCTTGAGGCCGCCAAGGCATCGGCGCACTTGAACGGCGCGGTGAAACGCTAGTATCCAAGTGTGCAAGGCGCAATCGAATTGTGGCTCTTTCGACCAATCAGGTCGGACAAATGGCCGAAGGCTGCGCTGTTCGGGGAGGGAGAGATGCCGATCGCCGCACCAACCGAAGCGCCGCCGATCGCCGCCGCCGAGCCGGACGAGGAGACCGGCGGGCTGCAGGCGATTCGCCTTCGCCTCGACCGCCGCCTGCCGGTCGCCGACCAGGTGCATGAGGCGCTGCGGGCCGCCATCGTCGGCGTCCATCTGCTGCCCGGCACCCCGATCAGCGAGAACAGCATCAGCCGGCAGTTCGGCGTGTCGCGCACGCCGATCCGGGCCGCGATCCAGCGGCTGGCGGAGGAGGGGCTGATCGACGTCTATCCGCAGCAGGGCAGCTTCGTCGCCCCGATCCGGCTCAGCGGCATCGGCGACGCGCATTTCGTGCGCCGGGCGCTGGAGGTGGCGGTGCTGCGCGAGACGGCGAAGATCTGGACCCCGGCGATGAGCGCCGCGGCCCGGGCGGTGCCGGCGAAGCAGCGGCTGCTGCTCGAGGCCGGGGACTCGGACGGCTTCCACGCCGCGGATGCGGAGTTCCACCACCTGCTGATGAGCTTCGCCAACCGCGAGGGGGTGTGGACCACGATCCAGACCGCCTGGACCCGGCTGGCCCGCTTCATGCGGCTGTTCGGCAGCCCGGACCGGCTGCCCCTGGTGGTCGAGGAGCACACCGCGATCATCGACGCGCTGGACGAAGGCGACGCGGCGGAGGCCGAGGCCCGGCTGGTCTACCACGTCGACCGCGCCTTCGTGCTGCTCGACCAGCTGCCCGAGCGCTACCGCCGCTACGTGGTCGACTGAGGTAGCCGTCATCAGCCGGTGTGCCGGTTGCGGTGGACGATGACGCGGTCCAGCGCCGCCCAGTCCCACTCGATGCCCAGCCCCGGCTTCTCCGACGGGATCGCCCGGCCGTTCTCGACCCGCATCTGCTCGGTGGTCACCAGGTCCAGCTGCGGGATGAACTCCAGCCATCGGCTGTTCGGCACGGCGCAGCACAGCGGCAGGTGCAGCTCCATCAGGAAATGCGGACAGACCGGCACGTTGAAGGCCTCGGCCATGTGCGCGACCTTCAGCCATGGGGTGATGCCGCCGATCCGGCCGACATCGACCTGGACGATCGAGCAGGCGTCGCTCTGCAGGTAGTCCTTGAACTGCGAGATGCTGTACATGGATTCGCCGACCGCGATCGGCACGCTGGTCGATGCGACCAAGCGCTGATGGGCGCGGACGTCGTCGGCGTGGATCGGCTCCTCGAACCAGGCGATGCCGACCTCCTGGAAGCTGCGCACCCGGCGCACCGCCTCGTCCAGGGTGAAGCCCTGGTTGGCGTCGGTCATGATCTCCCATTCCGGGCCGACCGCCTCGCGCACCGCCGACAGCCGGCGCATGTCCTCGGCCACATGCCGTCGGCCGACCTTCACCTTGGTGCCGCCGAAGCCGGCCGCCTTGGCCTGCAGCGCTTCGTCGACCAACGCCGCCTGGTCCAGGTGCAGCCAGCCGCCCTCGGTGTAGTACAGCTCGATGCTGTCCTTGGCGCCGCCGGCCAGCCGGTGCAGCGGGATGCCGGTGCGGCGGCTGCGCAGGTCCCACAGCGCCGTGTCGATGGCGGCCAGCGCGATCGAGGTCAGGGCGCCGACCGTGGTGGCATGGACGCGGTAGAACAGGTCGCGCCAGATCCGCTCGATGTCGTCCGCCTCGCGGCCGAGCAGCAGCGGCGCCAGATGGTCGTCCAGCAGCCTGGCGACGGAGGATCCGCCGGTGCCGATGGTGTAGCTGTAGCCGGTGCCGACGGCGCCGTCCGCGTCGATGATGCGGACCATCGGCGTCTCCTGCAGCTCGAAGGCCTGCACCGCGTCGGTGCGCTTGACCTTGGGCTTCAGGTCGGCCTGCAGGATCTCGACGGAAACGATCTTGGCCACGGGGGATGTCCTTTGCGGTGAAGGGATGGGCCGGGTCAGGCCGGTTCGTCGGCCGTCCAGCCGTCGTAGCGGTGCCAGGAGGCGCGCAGGTGCCGCTCCAGAGCCCCGGCCGCCCCGTCCTCTTCGCCCGCTTCGATGGCGGCCAGGATGGCCTGGTGCTCGACGATCACCGGGGCGATGTCCTGCGGCACCTTGGCGAACAGCCGGGCGTGATGCAGATGTGGGTGCAGGTCGCGCACGCTGCGGGCCAGGATCTCGTTGCCGGCGCCGTCCAGCATGGCCTCGTGGAAGGCCTGGTCGGCCTGGCTGGTGGTGATGTAGTCGCGCGCCTTGCGGCCCAGCCGGCCGCTCTCCATCGCCGCCAGGCTCTCGCGCATCCGTCCGATCGCCGCGTCCGGCCGGCGCCGCGCCATCTGCCGGGCGGCCCAGCCCTCGGCCAGTACGCGATAGGCCAGCAGTTGCTCGAACCAGTCGCGCGGCGGCACCGGCGCCACCGAGAAGCCGGCGAAGGAGGAGGTTGCGACCAGCCCGTCGGCGGCGAGGCGCATCAAGGCTTCGCGGATCGGCGACGAGCTGACCTCCAGCTCGCGCGACAGGGCATCGATGTTCAGCCGCGCGCCTGGCTCATAGACCCGGTCGAGGATGCGCTCCTGCAGCACCCGCACGACCTGGTCGGCCAGGACGACGCGGGAGATGGCGGCTTTCTGCGGCACGACGATCCTCCCGGACCCGGCCCTGATAGCGGCCGGGCCGGGGTGGAGTCAATCATGCATCGTGGATCGTGCATGATTCAGCTTCGCGCGCGGGCCTTCGAGGCCGATGGGACGACACAGCCGCACGAGGGGCACGCAACGCGATCCACAGCGTGCCCGACAGCGTCCGGTGATGGGCACGCTGGAGCCGGACCGCGTCAGAACATGTTGTTCTCTTTCAGATACTCCGTGGCGACCGCCTCGATCGTCTTCTTCTGCACGTCGACCTCGCCGTTCAGGCGCTGCATCGTCGCGTCGTCCAGCCGGGTGGCCAGGGTCTCGAGCAGGGGCTTGAGGTCGGGATGGGCGTCGAGCACGTCCTGCCGCACCACCGGCACCAGCGCGTAGTTCGGGAAGAAGCCCTTGTCGTCCTTGAGCAGGGTCAGGTCCATCGCGGCGATGCGGCCGTCGGTCGCCGCCACCACCGAGACGTCGACATCGCCATTGGCGAGGGCCGGGAACACCAAGCCGATCTCCATCGGCCGGACATTGGCGCGGCCGGCCTTGAAGTCGTAGGCCTTCTGCAGGCCCAGGAGCCCGTCCTCGCGCTTCGGGAACTCGGCCGTGGTCGCCATCACCGGGTCCTTGCCGTCCTTGTAGGCGGCGGCGAGGTCGGACAGCGTCGCCATCCCGTCGGTCTTCGGGTTGCCCTTGCGGACGGCCAGGGCATAGGTGTTGTTCGCCTTGGACGGGGCCAGCCACACCAGCCCCTTCGCGCCGTCCAGCGCCTTCACCTTGGCGTAGGTCTCGTCCGGCGTCAGCTTGTCGGTGACCTTGTTGAAGGTGACCAGCGAGGTGCCGGTGTATTCCCAGTACAGGCTGACCTCGCCGCTTTCGAGGGCGGCGCGGACGATGTTGGTGCCCATCCCGTCCTTCTTCTCGATCGTGTAGCCCTTGCTTTCCAGCAGTTGCCTGGTCATCTCGGCCAGCAGGAACTGCTCGGTGAAGTCCTTGCCGCCGACGGTCAGCTCGGCCGCGCCGGTGGCGCCGCCACAGGCCAGCAGCGCGATCGCCGACAGGATCGCCCGCTTCAACGTCGTCTTGATCATCGACTTGCTCCCTGTTTGCTTGTGTCCCTTGTCACCGCAGCGGGTTGATCCCGCGCGGCACGAGATGGATCTGCAGCCGGCCGACCACGAAGTCGGTCAGGACGGCCAGCAGCGCCGTCGGGATGGCGCCGGCCAGCATCATCGGCAGGTCGTTCAGGGCGATGCCGGTGAAGATCAGCTCGCCCAGGCCGCCGGCGCCGATCAGGAAGGCCAGCGGCGCGGTGCCGACGCAAATCGACAGGGCGGTCCGGACGCCGCCGAAGATGATGAACAGCGCGTTCGGCAGCTCGACCCGCCAGAACACCTGGCCGGCGGTCATGCCCATGCCCCGCGCCGCCTCGATCAGCGGCGTCGGCACGTTACGCAGCCCGGCATAGGTGTTGCGGACGATCGGCAGCAGCGTCGCCGCCCACAGGCCGAACACCGACGGCACCGTGCCGATGCCGAGCACCGTCATGCTCAGCGCCAGCACTGCCAGCGTCGGGATCGTGGTGCCGAGGTTGAAGACCTGCAGGATCAGCTCGGCCGAGCGGCGGAAGGCCGGCCGCGACAGCATGGCGCCGGCCGGCACGCCGGTCAGGATGGCCAGCCCGCCGGCCCAGGCCACCAACTCGATATGCTGGATGCCGAGGAAGACGATGTCCTCCTCATAGGACAGGATCTCGGCCGGCATGTCGCTCGCCAGCCACCACAGCACCGCCGCCGCGGCCAGCAGCAGCCACAGCAGCGCCGCGATGCCCGGCACCGGCAGCGGCCGCCCGGTCGACGGCGGTCCCACACGCCCGGTCCAGGCTTTGATATCGCTCATGCCGATGCCCGCCGCGCCGACAGGCCGCGGATGATGCCGGCATAGGTCAGGGCGCCCTGGATCCGGCCCTCGGCGTCGACGCAGGGCAGCAGCGGCATGTCATGCGCGAACATCAGCGTCACGGCGCTGCGCAGGTCGGCAGTCAGGGGGATGGTGGCGCGGATCGGCTCGGCGCAGTCGCCGCAGGTGCCGCCGCGGACGGCGCCGGCCCGGCTGCCCGAGACCATGGCGCCGGGCTGGCCGTCCGCATCCAGCACCAGCACGGCCGGGCAGCCGCTGGCCTGCATCAGCTCGCGCGCCCGGCCGACCGGGTCGTCGTGCCGGACGATGCCGGGCCGGCCCAGGGGCACGTCGGCGATGCGCACCAGCCGCAGCCGCTTCAGCGTGCGGTCGGTGCCGAGGAAGGTCTCGATGAACGGGGTGGCGGGGTTGGCCAGCAACTGCTCCGGCGTCGCGAACTGCTCCAGCCGCCCGGCGCGGAAGATGGCGACCCGGTCGGCCATCTTCACCGCCTCGTCCAGGTCGTGCGAGACGAAGATCACGGTCTTCCGCAGCGCCGCCTGCATGCGCAGGAACTCGTCCTGGATCGCCTCGCGGTTGATCGGGTCGATGGCGCCGAAGGGCTCGTCCATCAGCAGCACCGGTGGGTCCGCCGCCAGGGCGCGGATCACGCCGACGCGCTGCTGCTGCCCGCCCGACAGCTCCTTCGGGTAGCGGTCCATGAACACCGCCGGCTCCATCGCCACCAGCTCCAGCAGCTCGGCGGCGCGGGCGCGGGACTTCTTGCGGTCCCAGCCCAGCAGGTCGGGCACGACGCAGATGTTCTCGGCCACGGTCTTGTTTGGGAACAGCCCGATCTGCTGGATGACGTAGCCGATAGACCGGCGCAGCCGGATCGGGTCGACCGTCCGGGTGTCGCGGCCGTCGATGAACACGGTGCCGCCGGTCGGCTCGATCAGGCGGTTGATCATCCGCATGGTCGTGGTCTTGCCGCAGCCCGACGGGCCGAGCAGGACGCAGATCTCGCCGGCCGGCAGCTCGAAGCTGACCTCGTCGACCGCCACCACCGGGCCGGAAGGGGTGTCGAAGACCTTGGTCAGGCGGTCCAGCCGGATCATGCCACGGCCCCCCGGGCCAGCCCCTTCGAGGTCAGCCGCCGCTGCACCAGCGCCAGCAGCAGGTCGACCGCGATCGCCAGCAGCGACACCGCGACCGCGCCGGTGATCAGCTGCCGCGGGTCCGACTGGCTGATGCCGCGCGCGATGAAGGTGCCGAGGCCGCCGGCGCCGATATAGGCGGCGATTGCCGTCACCCCGATGTTCATCACCGCGGCGGTGCGGATGCCGGCCATGATCACCGGGATCGCCAGCGGGATCTCGACCTGGCGCAGCCGCTGCGCCGCGCTCATGCCCATGCCGATGCCGGCCTCGCGCAGCGCCGGGTCGACATCGACGATGGCGGTGTAGGTGTTGCGGATGATCGGCAGCTGCGAATAGAGGATGATCGCAATCACGGCCGGGACGGTGCCGATGCCGTGGCCGATCGGCGACAAGAGCGGGATCATCAGCCCGAACAGCGCCACCGACGGCACGGTGATCATCATCGAGGCGAGGTAGAGGACCACATCCGCGGCCCGCCTCGACTGGGTGATGGCGATGCCGATCGGGACGGCGGTGACGATCGCGATCGAGACCGCGACGGCGACGATCGACACGTGCTCCAGCGCCCGCGCCGCGATCACGTCCAGGTTGTCGTAGGCAAAGGTGAGCGTCTCCATCAGGCCGCGTTCCCGTGATTGCCCCGCCGTCAAAGGTCGAGATAGAGCCTCGCCGCGTTGTCATAGGTGAAGCGCAGCGGCGCCGATCCCTGCACCCGCCACGCCTCGACCGTCCCGCCGGCCATCAGCCGGCAGGCGCCTTCGGTGTCGACCACCGCGCCGCCATAGAGGCGATTGGCGAGGTTGAGGATCGCGGTCTGGTGCATCGCCGTGCTGCCGCTGCCGCAGGAATCCTTGACCAGGACGACGCGGAGGCCGCGCCCGACCGCATCCCGCACCGTCTCGGCGATGCAGGCTTCGGTCCACACCCCGGCCACGAACAGCCATTCGGTGCCCAGCGCCGCCAGCCGGTCGGCCAGCCCGCCCCCGGTGAAGGCGCTGGCGTCCGACTTCACCAGCACGGGCTCGCGGTCGGTCGGGCCGACCTCGGCGCAGATCTCCGACATCGGGTCGTTGGCGTCGCTGAAGGCCGAGGTGCCGTCCGCCATCACCGGGTGAAACGGTTTCGCCCGCTGCGCCGCCTGGTCGACGACATAGGCGGAGTGCAGCACCGGGACGCCGGCCGCCCGCGCCGCCCGCTGCAGCCGCTGGACGTTGCCGATCACCGCGTCGAAGCCTTCGACCAGGTAGCGGCGGTCCTTCCGGTGCTCCTCCTGCAGGTCGACGAACAGCGCCGCCACCTTGCCCGGCTCGATGGTCAGGGCCGTCCGCATCACACCTCCCCGTCCAGGAATTCGTCCTCATAGGGGAAGCGCGACAGCAGCTCGGTGCCGGTCTCGGTGATCAGGATCTCGTCCTCCAGCTTCACGCCCTCGCGGCCGCCCTTCTCGCCGACATAGCTCTCGACGCTGACCACCATGCCGGGCACCAGATGTCCCTCCCGGCCATAGGTCTCATAGTCCATGGCATGGGCGATGAACGGCGTCTCGCCATGCATGCCGACGCCGTGCATGACCGAGGTGTAGCGCTGCTCGACGAAGCGGTCGGGGATCTTCCAGGCCTTCTCCGCCACCTCGCGGAACGCCATGCCCGGCTTGACGATGCCGATATTGTGCCGGATCTGGTCGTGCGCCATCCGGTACAGCATCTTCTGGTAATCGCTCGGCCGGCCCGGGCCGCAGCGGAAGGTGCGCGAGAAGTCGGAGTAGTAGCCATAGCAGCCGATCGTGTCGGTATCGAGCGCCACCAGCTCGCCCGGCCTGACCTTGCGGCCGCCGGCCTCGCTGAACCAGGGGTTGGTGCGCTGGCCGGAGGTCAGCAGCCGGGTCTCGATGAACTCGCCGCCCTGCCGGATCACCTCGTGATACATGATGGCGAACAGCTCGTTCTCCGAGATGCCGGGCTTGATCGCCTCGCGCACCGCGGCGACCGCCGCCTCCGCCCCGGCCATCGACGCCTGCAGGCATTTGATCTCCTCCAGCGTCTTCACCGCGCGCACGGCCAGGATCTCGCCCTGGCAGTCGGTGACGGTGCAGCCGCGCTTCTCCAGCGCCAGCGCGTGCAGGTGGTTGCAGCGGTCGAGGCCGATCTTCATCGACCCGCCGCCATGGGCCCGCAGCAGCTCGGCGATCTCGTCGGCGAAGGCGCCGGCGCTCTCGCCGTCGCGGTTCGACACCGAGGACCAGACCAGCTTGGACGGCCGCGCCTCGTCCACCGTGTCGAGCACGGTCGAGACGTGATAGCTCTGCGGGTATTCGAACAGGACGATCGGCCCTGCGGCGGGCACGAAGAAGTAGCGGGTCGAGTTGCGCAGGAAGTAGCCGAACATGTTGCGCGACCCGGTGGCGTAGCGCTGGTTGTACGGGTCGAACAGCACCACCGCGCCGTAGCCGGCCTCGGCCATCCAGCGGCGCAGCCGGGCCAGCCGGCCCTGGCGCAGCGCATGGACGTCGACATAGGACGGCTCGGTGTCCGACAGCCACATGCCGACGGCGGCGTCCGCGGTGGCCGGGTGGCGCATCCGCTCGGCGAAATCGACGTCCTCGACGCTGTCGGGGTTGAACACCACGATGCTCATTCGCGTCTCCCTGTTGGACCCAGGATGCGACGCCCGGCAGGTACAGTTCGTGCGAGAATCCGCAAAGAGTGTGTGGATTTCCGCAAATGGCGATGACGACGTGGGGCTGCCTAAGGCCTGCGTGCGGCGCGGGGCGAGACGCCCTCCTGCTCCCGGAACGCCCGGGCGAAGCTCGACATGTCGGAAAAGCCGCAGGCCAGGGCGACGTTGCGCACCGGCAGGGTGGAATGGGCCAGCAGGTCCGCTGCCCGCCGCAGCCGCAGCCGGCGGTAATAGGCGCCGGGGGAGGTGCCGGCCGCCGCGCGGAAGGCGCGCTCCAACCGGTCGGCGGAGATGCCGAGGCGGCCGGCCAGCCCGGTCATCCGCAGCCGGTCCTCCACCGCCTCCTCCATGATCGCGATCGCCGACAGCACCAGCTCGTCCCGGATGCCGGTGCGCAGCCGCAGCGGCATCAGCTTGCGGTCGACGCTGGAGCGCAGCGGGCTGTGCACGAACCATTCGGCGACGCCGGCCGCCAGCTCGGCCCCGCAATCCGTGCCGATGATGTCCAGCATCATGTCCAGGCTGCCGACGCCGCCGGCCGAGGTAAAGCGCTTGCGGTCGATGACGTAGAGGTCGCGGCGCAGCTCGATCTCGGGGAAGGCCTCGGTGAAGGCGGGCTGGCTGGTCCAGTGCAGGGTGCAGGCATGGCCGTCCAGCAGCCCGGCCCGGGCCAGGAAGAAGGCGGCGTCGGCGACCGCGCCGATCCAGGCCCCGGCCCGCCGGTTGCGGCGGATCCAGGCGACCGCGTGCTCGGCCACCACATGATCGGCATCGCCGCCGGAGCACACCACGATGCGGTCGACCAGCGGCGCCTCGCGCGCCCCCTGCACCGGCTCGATGGCGAAGCCGTTCGACGCCCGGACCTTGCCGCCGGACAGGCCGACGGCGATCCAGCGGTAGCACTCGCGCCGGGCCAGGATGTTGGCGGCGCGCAGCGGCTCGATCACCGAGCTGAAGGCCATGGTCGGGAAGCCGGGGAAGACCAGGACGGCGAAGGTGATCGGCGTCCCCTGCTGTGCGCGCCCGCGCGGCGCCGGTGGCTGAATCACGTTGCGTCCCCGGCGCTGGTCGTTGCATCCCTGTCGGACAGTGTTCCGCCCGGCGACGGCGCGGTCAACGTCCCCAGTCCGGATGGCGTCGCATGAGCGTGTCATGGGCCACATCGAGTCCCGCGGAGCTGCGGGCGCACCACGCCCGGGATGCCGAAGAGCGGGCAGGGCCGCTGCCTGAGGATGTTCGCGAGACGGCGGTGGCGGAGGCGGGCGCCTTCCGCGGCGGCCTGCTGTTTACGCCGCCGGATCCCGCGCCGGATGCCGCGATCCTGTATTTCCACGGCGGCGGCTTCGTCGCCGGAAGCCCGGCGAGCCATCGCTGCGTCACCGGCTGGCTGGCGCAGCTGACCGGGATGCGGGTGCTGTCGGCGCGCTACCGCCTGGCCCCGGAGCACCCGTTCCCGGCTCAGCGCGACGACGCCGTCGCCGCCTGCGCGGCCCTCGCCGGAATGGGTACGGACAGGCTCATCCTGGCCGGCGACAGCGCCGGGGCCTGCGTCGCGCTGTGGGGGCTGCGGGGGCTCGATCCGGCAATGCAGGCCCAGATCGCCGGGCTGGCCCTGCTGTATGGCGGGTTCGGCGGCATCGCGGGCGGCAGCATCGCCCGCCATGGCACGGCGGAGAACGGGCTGGATGCGGCGACGCTGTCGATCATGTACCGCCGTCTCGGCCCGGCGGCGCCGGACGCCTGGCCCCTGGACTTCGCCGGCGAGGTCGCCGTGCCGGCCTATGCCCTGGCGGCGGAACTGGACGCGGTGTTCGACGATTCCGCCCTGCTGTTCCAGCGCCTCGGCTCCCGCGCGGACAGCCGCTTCGTCGTGGCCGCCGGCCAGGACCACGGCTTCCTCAAAGGCGCCGGCCGCGATCCCGTCGCGCTGCGCGAGCTGCAGGCTCTCGCCGGCTGGCTGAAGCAGCGCGTCGGCGCCGTTTGACGCCGGATTCGGCGGCGACGCCTTTCCCGGCTCTGCCGGCCTGCCCATCTTCTGAAGAACCGGCGCCCGCCGGAGGAGGAAGATCATGATGCAGCCGACGCGCCGGACCGTCCTTGCGACCTTTCTGTCTGCCTCCGCCCTGCCGTTCCTGGCCGGCAGCCCGGCCGGGGCGGAAACGCCGCCGGCGCGGCTGCTGCCGACGCCGGCCTGTGACGATGACGACGCCACGCCGGCGAGCTCGGAAGGGCCTTTCTTCAAGCCCGACGCCCCGTTGACGCGGGACCTGGCTGCGGACGTTCCGTCCGGCGAGAGGATCACCGTCGCCGGCTTCGTGCTGGATGCCGATTGCCGGCCCGTCCCCAACGCGCTGGTGCAGATCTGGCACGCCGATGCGGCCGGCCGCTACGACAACGCCGGATTCCGGTTCCGCGGCCACCAGTTCAGCGATGACGGCGGCCGGTGGTGGTTCGCCACCATCGTGCCGGCGCTCTATCCTGGCCGCACGCGGCACTATCATTTCAAGGTGCAGCGGGCGGGCGGATCGATCCTGACCACGCAGCTGTTCTTCCCCGGCGAGCCCGGGAACCGGCGCGATGGTCTGTTCGACGAGCGCCTGCTGCTCGCCGTCACCGATGTGCAGGATGGAAGGTTCGGCCGCTTCGACTTCGTCGTGTGACGGATCAAGAAAAAGCCCGCCCCCTTGTGGGGGGCGGGCCAGGGCTGAGAACACAGGCCGGAAGCGGCCCGCGTCCGGATGTCGAGGCTTAGGAGCCCGTCGCGATGGTGCAGAAGGTGCCGCTCGGGCCAGTCCGGATCTGGGTGGCCGCGGTGTTGAGGGCCAGGTTCTTGACCGCGGTCTTGATGCTGGCGGTCAGCGGGGCGAAGCCGCGATTGCGCGCAGCCGTGTCGTAGACGCCGCCGTTGGTGTAGTCGGTGATGAACTTCCGGATCGCAGTGGTCTCGGTCGCCGGGAAGTAGCAGCTGTAGAAGTTCAGCATGGTGAAGCCGGCGATCGGATAGGCTTCCGGGTTGGCCGGATCGAAGATCGGCGCCACGGTGTCGTCATGCGGGTTGTGCAGCGCAGCGGCGTCGAGCGCGGCGCTCCACAGCGCGTCGTTGGTGAACGGCGCGGTGGTGTCGATCGCCGGGATCACGAGGCCGTCGATCGAGTTCTGGGTATAGGTCGGGGCCGGCGGGATCGGGAGGTCGAGCGGCAGGCCGCCCGGCGTCGCGACGTCCGTGCCGGCGTCGAAGCTGTCGCGCCGCTGCAGGTTGGCGGCCGGCGGCGGCGAGGCGATCTCAGGCGAGATGGCCTGAGCGGTGTAGTCCGCGCTGACGTAGCCGATGGCGCCCGAGGTGGAGTCGACGGCGGCCGCAACGCCGTTGCTGCCGGTCGCGCGGGTGAAGCCCGCGGGCCAGGTGATGGGTGCGGCGGGGCCACCGGTGCCGACGCCGAAGCTGTAGTTGGCGAGGTTGCCCGGGTTGGCGGGATGGCTGTTGTCGACCGCGCCGTTGCACGCCGCCTCGAGATGACGGGTGAACAGGAAGGTGGTGCCGCTGCTCTCCTGGCGGACAACGACGTTGATCGGCGTGGAGACGGCGACCAGCGGCGTGCCGAGGTTGTCGGCGGTGAGGATCGGGTCGTTCCAGTTGGTGATGGTGCCGGTGAAGATGCCGCAATAGGCCCGGCGCGACAGATACAGCGCGCTGGAGCCGCCGGTCGCCGACTTGGCGCCCGCGGGGATCTCGCGGTCGGGATCGATGGTCAGGCCGGTCGGGTTGAAGGCGATCGCGACCGGGCTGCCGACGGTCGGGACTTGGATCGCCGGGCCGCGGAGTGCCAGCGGGCCGGTTGCGGCGTTGTAGTTGCTGATGTTCGTGGCGGTCAGGACGGCGTCGCTGCCGGCGAAGTCGAAGAACTCGCCGCCGGCGCCGTAGCCGTTGCCGGGCGTCTCGGCGTAGGGAATGGACGCATTCTCATAGGGCGTGTCGCTCGGCACCGCGTTCATCGACTGCTCGTTGATGAACGCGGTGATGCCGGCGCCGCTGCCGGTCGGGGCATAGGCGAAGCACTGCGTCGTCGAGGGAACGCAGCTGCCGAGAGCAATCCCGCCGTTGGTCTCCTGGAACCAGCGCAGATACACGCCAAAGGGCAGGGTCGCGCCGCCGCTGTAGTAGGCCGCGGCCGAAGCCGGGGCGCTGTTGAGCGTCAGGCCGCCCACGGCGAGCGCCAGCAGGCTGCAGGACTTCAGAAGCTTGGACAAAGTCGTCTCCTTCTTCACGTCTGGGACAAGTGTGTCGATCACCGCCGCTGCGGCGGTGTTCCCCGCACGAAGGGGACGAAGTCCCGCGGATCCAGCCTCACCCTGACCTCCTGCATCTGGAGGTTCGAAATGAAGCCTGGAGCCTCAGAGCCTGCCTCCCCCTTCCAACTCCAATAGTCTCAAATATTTCTGATGAAACGGTGATTGAATCATTTAATATTCGTGAACGTATGTTTGTAAAAAGTCGATAAAATACCGTTGTTGTAGAATAATTTATGGCGAGGCGAGAATACGTGCTGAAGTATTCTCGCCTCAATTAACATAAATTAGAACTTAGAGAACGAAATCGCCGGCGGTCAGAGTGCCGGTGCCGCGCACGTCGATGGCAAAGTCGGCAACCGAATCGCCGTTCAGGTCGCCCTCGACCCGCACCGCGCTGTCGCTGACGGCTTCGAACCGCAGTTGGCCGGCATGGCCGGAGAAGTCGCTCTCGCCGATGAAGGTGAAGGCCTGGTTGCCGGAACGGGTGCTGTTGGCGTCGACCAGGAGCAGGTTGATCACATCGTCGGCCGACGAGAAGTCACGGATCACATCCGCCGCCGCCGCCGTGCTGTCGGACGCGCTCGCGTAGATGAACGTGTCCACGCCGGCGCCGCCGGTCAGCGTGTCGCGACCCGCGTCGCCATGGATCATGTCGTTGCCGTCGCCGCCGGCGACGCTGTCGTTGTCGGCTCCACCGAACAAGAGGTCGGTGCCGGCGCCGCCGCTGAGCGAATCGCTGCCGTCGCCGCCATAGGTGATGTCGTTACCGTCGCCGCCCAGGAGCGAATCGGCGCCCGTGCCGCCGAGAATGATGTCGTTGCCGGCGCCGCCATCGAGCAGGTCGTCGTCGGCGCCGCCATCGATCAGGTCATTGCCTTCGAAGGCCTCGATCGTGTCGGGGCCGCCCAGCCCCTGGATGATGTCGCTGTCCGCAGTGCCGGCGAGATAGTCGTCGGCCTCGGTCCCGATGATCTGACTCATGGTTCTCCCCCTTGCATCAAGGTTCGCATGTCTGTGCCGAGGCGACCCCGACGGTCTGGCGAAGCTCAGGGGCCGCCCTTCACGTCCGCTCTTGCGGACTCGCCAAGCCGGTATAGAAAATCCTATCGATTCTCTGTTGCAGCTGTGAGACTCAACCGTGAAGTAATCAAATATACCTCAAATCGATAAGAATAATTTTAAGCAATTATTTTGAATCAATCCGAAATTTCCACGTTGATTCAAAAGAGTATATTTGAACCGTATTATGACAAGCGAGGCCGTATTCGGATTGAGCGAAATATCACTACCAGAATGACGAGTAGAATTATTGTGATCGGTATGGCCGCGACATTGAGCCAGATCAGGGTCCTCTCGATCGTCTCGACATCGGCGCGCAGGGCCTGCCTCACCTCGCGCAGCTCCCGCCGGGTGTCGACCACCTTGATCCGCAGCGCCTCGATCGCCTGGCGCGACGGCTCGGCGCCGCCTTCGGCCCCTTGGGCCGCCGCCATGTCGCGCTGGAACTGCGCCAGCCTTTCGGTCAGCGCCGTCTCGCTGTCCTGCAGCCGTGGCGCCGCGGCGCGGCCGATCTCGGCGATCCGGGTGAAGGGCCGGGCGCCGGCCGACCGGTTGCGCAGGGCCGACAGGTCCTGCGCCCCGGACAGCTCCTCCAGCAGCGCCAGCAGGAAGTCGCCATTGGCGGCGAAGGCGCGGGCCGGCTGTCCGGGCTGGCCGCGGGCGACCCAGAAGCGGTCGTCGAGGATGTCGGTGTCGGCGATCACCACGAGATCGAGCGCGTCGGTTTCAAGCTTCCGCGCCGCGGCGGCGTCGATGCCGTCCGGCAGCTGGTTGGCGAAGGCGCTGCGGGCATGGCCGCCGATTCGCGCCGCCAGCACCAGCCGCTCGCTGCCGGTCGGATGGACGGCCCACAGCGTCTGCGGATCGGTGTGCGGCACGATCTCGTCGACATCGACCGGGCTGCCTTGGTCGGTGGTGAACAGGAGCGGCGAGAAGCTCGTGCTCGCGCCCAGCAGCGGCCGCAGGATGCCGGCGGTGCCGACCGTGATCGGCCCGAGGCCGGCAAAGGCCGGGTCCGCGGCGTCGCGATTCCGCTCGCCCAGGGTGAGCCACACCAGATGCTGCAGCTGCAGCGGCCGGCCGTCGTCGCGCCGGACGGTGATGCTGGAGGCGAGATTGCGGTCGCCGGCCACCCGGCCGATATCGAGGTTCAGCCCCCAGCTCGGCCCGAACGCGCCGAGGGCGGAGAAGGAGGCGCCGCGCGCCGCCTGCTCCGGCAGCCGCTCCGCCGCCGCCTCGGACAGCGGGTCGACCAGGACCAAGGCGCGGCCGCCGGCCATCAGGAACTGGTCGATCGCATATTGCGCGGTCGGCGGCAGGTCGCGCGGATGCACCAGCAGCAGCACGTCGATCACGGCGGGGTCGAGCGCCGCGGTGCCCTTGGCCGCCAGGTCGTTGATCGCGATCGGCCGCAGGTCGAAATCCGCCTGCATGTCGCGATAGGCGGTGAAGGCCGGCAGCACCCGGCCGCCGAAGGCCAGCGCCCCGCCCAGCGGCAGGGTGCTGACCACCGCCACCTGGCGCCGGTCCGGCGAGGCCAGCCGCGCGATCATCCGGGTCAGCTGCAGGTCCAGCGCCGGCTCCTCCTCCGGCCGCAGGAACGGGATGGCGACCCGGTCGGCGGGGCTGCTGCCGACCAGGCCGAAATAGATCGGGTCGCCGCCCTTGGTCAGCGGCAGGCCCAGCAGCCCGTCCTGCACGGCGCGGTCCTCGGCGTCGCTGAACGGCTCCGGCGCCTCGCGCTGCAGGGTCAGCCGGTCGCCGGCGGCGGCGGCATAATCCTCTAGCCGCGCCTCGACCCGGCGGGCATAGCCGGCCAAAGCGGGGGAGGCGGCGGCGATCCGGTCGGAGACGACGAGCCGCAGCGTCACCGGCTGGCTCAACCCGCCCAGCACGGCGTTGGTGGCGGCGCCGAGGGCGTGCCGTCGGTCCTCGCTGAGGTCGAGCCGGTGCCCGCGCAGGGCGCCGTCGGCCCAGAGGTTGACGCCGACCGTGGCCGCCAGCGCCAGGGCCAGGACGGCGAGTCCGGTCAGCCGGTGTCGGAGCGGGCGCCGCATCGCCGTCACCCCGCCCGCCGCAGGCCGAGCGCCACCGACGCCGCGAACAGGAAGAAGGCGGTGACGGTGGCGAAGAAGATCAGGTCGCGCAGGTCGATCACGCCGCGCGCGATCGGCCGGAAATGCGGCAGCACGCCGAACACCGCCAGCGCGTCGGCGATCCCGGCCGGCAGCCGGTCGCCCAGCAGCCCGGCCAGCGCCGGCGCGCCGGGGATGGTGACGATCAGGCACAGGGCGACGCCGAGGATGAAGGCCACCACCTGGTTGCGGGTCAAGGCGCTGGCGGCGGAGGCGACGGCCAGGTACAGGCCGGCGACCAGCAGGCTGCCGCCATAGCCGGCGGCGATCACCCGGTGGTCCGGGTCGCCCAGCCAGGCGACGGTCAGCCACATCGGGAAGGTCAGGGCCAGGGCCAGCGCCATCACCGCCCAGCCGGCCAGGAACTTGGCCAGCACGGCCATGCCGGGGCCGATCGGCAGGGTGAACAGCAGCTCGGCCGTGCCGCTGCGCATCTCCTCCGCCCACAACCGCATGGCGATGGCGGGGGCCAGCAGCAGGTACAGCCAGGGCAGGAAGGCGAAGAAGGGCTCGAGATCGGCCTCGCCGCGGCCGAAGAAGTCGCCGGCATAGATCGGCAGCGCCCCTGCCAGGACCAGGAACACGACGACGAAGACGGCGGCGATCGGCGTGGCGAAATAGCCCGCCAGCTCGCGCCGGAACAGGGCGAGGCCGGCGCGCATCTCAGGCCGCCTCCGCCGGGTGCTGCACATCCGGCAGGGTCAGGGCCCGGAACAGCCCCGCCAGCCGGCCGTCCGGCGAGCGTGCGGCCAGGGCCGCCGGGGTGTCGTCGGCGCGGATCCGGCCGGCGGCCAGGATCACGGCGCGGCTGCACATCGCCTCGACCTCCTCCAGCACATGGGTCGAGACCAGGATCGCCTTGTCCCGGCCCATCTCGCGGATGGCGTCGTGCATCTGCTGCTTCTGGTTGGGGTCGAGCCCGTCGGTCGGCTCGTCCAGGATCAGGATCGGTGGGTCCGGCAGCAGCGCCGCGGCCAGGGCGGTGCGCCGCCGATAGCCCTTGGACAGGGTCTCGATCGGCCGGTGCAGCATGGCGCCGAGCTCGACCCGCTCGGCCGCCATGGCCACCGCCGCGCGCCGTGCCCGGCCGACCAGCCCGTGCACGCCGGCGACGAAGCTCAGCAGGCCGGCCGGCGTCATCTCGGGATACAGCGGCGCGCCCTCCGGCAGGTAGCCGAGCCGTCGCCGCGCCGCGATCGGCCGCCGCCGGACATCGATGCCGTCCAGCGACGCGGTGCCGGCATCGGGCTCGAGATACCCCGCCAGCATGCGCAGCAGCGTCGACTTGCCGGCCCCGTTCGGGCCCAGCAGCCCGACCACCTCGCCGCGCCCGACCTCGAGCGAGACGCCGGCCACCGCGACCACGGGGCCGAAGCGGCGCTGCAGGCGGTCGGCGCGGATCATCAGGCGGCCGCCGGGGTGGTGGCGGCGCCCGGAATGTCGGCGATCGGGCCGAAGGTCCGCTCATAGCTCGCCACGGTCTCGGCCAACTTGCGGGCCAGGTCCTTCATCGTCACCGGGCTCATCGCCAGACTGACCAGCCACTCCGTGGCCATCGGCTCGGCGGAGGGCGACGGGCCCGATCCGACGACGATGCGGGCGCGGCCGACCAGCAACTGCGCCTCGGCCGCATTGGCGGTCAGGTGGAACAGCGAGAAGTAGCGGGTGTCGGGGGAAAAGCGCTCGGCCGCTCCGTTCGCCGCGCCGGTCTGCTGCGTGGTCATGCTCGTCTCCATCGGTTCCGTTCGGGTCACTGGGACGGGGCGGCGGGGGCCGCCGGCGCCAGGCGGGCCAGGATCTCCGTCACCGCGATCTCGTTGATAGCCGGCGGGGCGGCGCCGACCAGGCCTTCGATGTATTGGCGCCGCAGCTCCACCGCCTGTTGCCGGCGCAGGGCCTCGACCAGCAGCGGCCGGACCTCGTCGAAGCCCTGCACCCGCGACTCCTTGCGGTCGACCAGCCGGATCAGGTGCCAGCCGGCCTGGCTGCGGATCGGCGTGCTGACGGCGCCCTTCTCCAGCCCGGCCACCGCCTCGCGGATCTCGGGGATCAGCGCGTCCTCCGCCAGCCAGCCCATGTCGCCGCCCTTGTCGGCGCTGTCCTTGTGCTGCGAGGACTGCCGTGCCAGGGCGGCGAAATCGGCGCCGCGGGCCCGGGCGCGCCGCCGCAGCTCGCCGATCCGGTCCTCCGCCGCCTTGGCCTCGGCCGCCGGCGCGCCTTGCGCCACCGGCAGGAAGATCTGCGCCAGGCGCACCTCCGCCGGCGCGACGAAGCGGGCGGTGTTGTCGTCGTAGATCTTGCGCAGGTCAGCCTCCGGCGGGTCGGCGGCCGGCGGCTCGGCTTTGGCGGCCAGCCAGGTGTCGACGATCACCTGCTGCCGCGCCTGGTCGATCCGGGCGGCGACCTCCGGCCGCTCGGCCCAGCCGGCCCTGGCCGCCTCGGCGACCACGGCGCGGCGCGTCAACTCGGCCCGGATCAGCCCGTCCAGCGCCTCTCGGCTGGCCACGGCCTGGGCCCGGATCCCGGGGTCGAGCCCGCGCAGGAAGGCGTCGATCTCGGCCGGCGACAGGCCGATCGCGCCCATCCGGGCGACCGGTTCGGCCGGCGGCTGCTGCGCCGCTGCCGGCGCGGCGCCGAGCGCGAGCAGCGCCAGGAGGACCGGCGCGCGCCTCACTTCGCAGGCTTCCGGTAGCGGGCGTCGGTCAGCTTGTCCTGGAGGTCCTGGATGATGTTTTCCATCTCGACGCTCTTGAGCTGCGTGAACGGTTCGTTCTGCGTCAGCACATCGCCGAGATCCTTGCCGTCATAGGCGGCCAGCACCTCGCGGCCGACCTTGTAGAGCTGGTCGTTGGCGGCCTCGCAGGCCTTGAGGAAGCCGGAGGTCTGCTCCAGCCCGGCCTGGGCCGTCGCCCGCCGCCCTTCGGTGTCGCGCAGCTGCCCCTGGGTGCGGCCGAGGCTGCGCCGGGTCTGGTCCAGCTCGCCGCGCGTCGACTCCAGGGTCGCGGCGGCGGTGTCGAGCTCGGCCTGCAGCCCGTCCGCCTTCTCGGCGGCGGCGTCGAGCCGGCCCTGCAGCTGGCCGATCTGGGTGCGCAGCTGCTTGGCCTCGGCGTCGCGGGTGGCGATGGTCTGCTGCGCCTGGCTCAGCTGCGACTGCAGCGCCGTCGCCTGGTTCTGGGCCGTGCGCAGGTCGACCGTGGCCCGGCGCAGCGCCTCGCGCAGCCGGCCGACATCGCTCTCCTCCTGCGCTACCGCCGGGCCGGCGAGCAGCAGGGCGAGGCAGAGAGCCGGGATCGTCCGATGGCGGGTCGCGAGCATTGGTCCCTCCGTCAGAAGCGGGCGTTGATGTCGAGCATCAGCGTGTCGACCGAGAATTTCGGGCCGCTGATGGCGTCGCTGCTGAGCCAGCGCAGCCCGAGCCAGACATCGTCGACGACGCCGTAATTGCCGGCCACGATGTAGCCCTTGGCGTTGGTGCCGCCGTTGTGGAAGTCGCTGTCGGTGAAGGCGTCCATCACCGCGTCCGACTCCAGGTATTTGTAGGTGAAGCTGGCGTTCCAGTCGTTGCCGTGCCGGATCTCGGGATGGCCGACCAGGATGCGGGCCATGTAGCCCATGTTGCCGCTCTTGTAGCCCTGCTCGCCGACGCGGGCCGACACCTTGTCCTTGTCGTAGCCGAGATTGGCGACCAGGTCGCCGGTCAGCACGACATGGATCGGGTCGAACACCGAGATGTCGAGCGAGGCGGTGACGTTCAGCTCCTGGAACTTCGACGCCAGGCCGAAGGCGACGAGGTCGTCATCGTCAGTGGCGGGATTGCCCTTGTCGCCGACGTCCCACAGGCTATTGCCCTGCTGCAGGAAGGACGGCACCGAGGTGTTGCGGAACCGGTCGTTGGCGTCGATCGCCCGCGGGTCGCCCAGCGCGTTCTGGAAATCGAAATAGGCGACGCCGAGCTTGAACGCGGCATTCTCGTGCGGCCGCCAGTCGACGCCGAGCTGGCCGCCATACAGCACCTGGTCGCGTGCGGAGAAGGCCATTTCCTTCAGCGGGAACAGGCCGACCGCGCCCCAGGCGTCCAACTGGTCCAGCACCGGTTGGCGGTAGCCGACGGCGAGGCCGTCGAAATTGACGTCCTCGTCCCACACCAGGTCGGTCGAATAGAACGGGTTGCCGAAGCGGCCGGCGTTGATCTTCAGGTCTCCTCCCGTGCCCAGTGCGTCGCCCTCGTACTGGACATAGGCGCGGTCGAGGTTGAAGTTGTCGTTGCCCAGCGCCATGCCCATGTCGGCGTTGGTCGAGACCGGGTCGAGGTCGTTGCCGGTGGCCAGGCGGATGTTGGTGGAGAAGCCGGAGCCGAGATCGGCCTCGACGCCGAGCCGGGCGCGGATCTGGCCGCGATAGCGGTCCTCGCGGGTGTTCTCCAGCGGCGGGAAGGCGACCGCGTCGTCCAGAGAGGTGCCGTAGCCGTCGTTGTTGAGCTTCTGGAAGTCGAGGAACTCGGCGTTGTTCGGGTCGTAATAATCGGCCCGGCCGCGCACCCGGACGTCGCCGTACAGCTTCACCTTGTCGAGCCAGGCCGGCAGCGTGCCGGGGTCGCCCCAGCGCTCGGTCTTGGCCTGGGCCAGGACCTCCTTCTTGACGTCGTCGCGGATCTGGTTCCGCACCACCTCCGGCACATAGGGCACCCGCACCGTGCCCGGCGGGGTGCCGGGCGGCACCGCCTGGCCGCTGGCCGCCTGGTTGGCCTCCGCCGCCCGCGCCTCCTGCTCGGCCTGGGTCAGCAGCACCTGCGCCTTGTCGCGCGACAGGATGCCCTCCTGGACCAGCAGCCGGATCAGGGCCAGCGTCGTCGACTGCTCGGTCGGGGTCTGGCCGAAGGCCGTGCCGACAGCGAGAACGCTGATCGCGGCGGCGAGGCCGGTACGCTTGAACATCAGATCCCTCATGCCCTGGACTGCTGGATGTTGAGCTGGATGCGCAGCGTCACCGGCGTGCCGCTGGGTGGTGCCTGGCGGAACGAGCCGAGCTTGCGGACCGCCTCCACCACGGCGCTGTCGACCGACGGGTCGCCGCAGGATTGCGCCAGGCGGACCTGGCCGATGCGGCCGTCCGACCCGACCGAGATCGCCAGCACCACCGAGGCGCGGCGGCCGCGCACCGTGTCGCTGCCGTTGACGGCGCGGCGCAGGGCCGCGTCGCGCTGCGCCGCGCGCTGCGATTCGACGAAGGCGTACTGGCCGTAGCCGCCGCCACCGCCGCCACCCCCGCCGGTGCCGAGGCCAGTGCCGCCCTTGCGCGCGGTCAGGCAGGCGGCGCCCGAACAGGCCTCGCCCTCGGCGTCCAGCGCGTCGTCGCCCGGCGCCTTGTCCTTCGGCCCCGGATCGGGCTTCGCCTCCTCCTCGGGCTTGGGCTCCTCCGCCTTCGGTTCCGACACCGGCTCGGGCTCCTTGATCTCGGGGGTCTCGACCGGCTCCGGCGGCTTGATCTCGGGCTCCGGCGGCGGGGGAGGGGGCGGCAGCGGCGGCAGCTCGACCATCTGGATCGGCGGCGGCTGGCGCGGCGCCTGCACCGGCTTGCCGCGCAGCACGGCCGCGCCCAGCACGATCACGGCGGCGACCAGGGCCAGGCCCATGCCCGCCCACGCGATCCGCCGGATCCAGTTGGGGCGCTCCTCCATGGCCCTGTCCTTCCCCGCCCGCTCAGCTCGCCGCCGGGCGCTGCGAGACCAGCCCGACCTGCTGCACACCGACGCGGCGCAGCAGGTCCAGCACATCCATCACCCGGGCGTATTGCACCGCCTGGTCGGCCTTGATCACCACCGGGAAGTCGGGGACGGTGGCCTTGATCTGGGCGATGCGGCTCTCCAGCTCCGGCAGCGTCACCGGGATGGTGTCGAGATAGACCTGCCCCTGGTTGTCGATCGAGATCGCCCGCATCTGCGGCTGCGACATGCTCGCGGCCGCGCTCGCCTTCGGCAGGTTCACCTCGATGCCCTGCACCGCCGCCGTGGTCATGATGATGAAGATCAGCAGCAGCACATAGGCGAGGTCGAGCATCGGCGTGACGTTGATGTCGTCATACGGCTTGTTCTCTTGCTGCACCTGCATGACGGATCCTCAGCGCGCATAGAATTCGGCCATCTTCGTCGTGAACTCATCGACGAAGACCTGCATGTCGGCGGTGATGTCGCGGATCCGGCTGGCCAGGTAGTTGTAGCCGAACAGGGCCGGGATCGCGACGGCGAGGCCGGCGACGGTGGCGACCAGCGCGCCGGCGATGCCGGGGGCGATCGAGTTGATGTTGACCTGGCCGGATTCGGCGATCGCGGCGAAGGTGATCATGACGCCGACCACGGTGCCGAGCAGCCCCAGGAACGGCCCGCCGGAGATGGCGATGGTCAGCACCACCATCAGCCGGTTGGCGCGCTGGATCTCGCGCGTCAGGGTGGCGTCCAGCGTGGCCCGGATCGCGGCGATCGATTCCGGCGACAGCACCAGCCGGCCCGGCTTGCCGCGCGCCGCCTTGGCCCGGTGGGTGATCTCCTCGGCGCCGACATGATACAGGCGGTACAGCGAGGCGTTGCGATAGGTCCTGGCCTCGGTGCCGCCAGCCAGCCGGGCCGGCGCCGTGGCGTCGTCCGGGTCGCCCTGGTCGAGCGCAGCGAGATCGGCCACCAGCCGGCGGAACGGCACCAGGAAGCGCTTGTTGGCGCCGTCGACCCGGTTGACGTAACCGATCTTCGACACCATCACCACCCAGCTCAGCACCAGCATCAGGCCCAGGAACCCGATCACCGCCCAGCCGTCGACCGTGACCGAGGCGAGGATCGCGTTGAAATGGCCGAGGTCGAAGCCCGACGCCTCCTCGTCGACCCCGAAGGCCAGCAGCCGGCTGTCGGCCGCGGCGCTGCGGGCGGCCAGCAGGATCGCCGGGCCCGGCCGCGCCACGGTGGCGATCTCCAGCTCGTCCAGTTCGCCGATGTAATGGGCGAAGACCGGGGCAGGGGGGGCGGCCGGCACCGGCTCGACCACGGGGGCCACGGCCTCGACCGGCGGCGTGCCGGGGGCAGGCGTCGTTGTACTCGGCACCGCTTCCACGGCCGGCGGCGGCACGACCGGCTCGGGCGGGGGCGGGCGGACGAAGGGGCCGCCCAGCACCGCGGCGCCGGCCAGCGCCGGCACGGCGACGGCCCCGGTCCCGGCCGGACGGCCGTCGACATACAGCGTCACCTGCCCGGCGGCGACGGTGACGGCGAGATGGGTCCAGGTGCCCGCGGCCACCGGCGCTGTGGCGGCGATCCGCTGCGGCCCGGCGCCGCTGTCGACGCTGACGAAGGGCGTGGCCTGGTCGAGGCCGATGGCGAGGCCGCCGGACTGGATCAGGCCGGGCGCCGCCTCCTTCTCGTAGATCACGGCGTCGGGCTGCAGCGTGCCGGGCTTGATCCAGGCCGACCAGGTGAAGGCACCGCCCTGCGGCACGGCCAGGCTGGGCGTCGCCGGCAGCATCACCGTGCCGGTGCCGTCGAAGCCGATGCCGCCGGCGATGAACGAGGCGTCGACCTTGGGCGCGGTCGATTGCGCCGCATTGTTGGCGTAGCCGGTGGAGTCGAGCGGCAGGGCCCCGGGCTCGGTGAAGTGCCAGACCAGGGCCTGGGATGCGTCGTAGCCGGCCTTGGCGTTGCCGGTGCCGACCGCCTTGTCGTTGCCCCAGTACAGCCAGATCGTCTGCGGCTTGTCGGCCGTGGCGTTCGGCAGGTCGACCCAGACCAGCCCCATCTCGAACAGGTTGTCGAACTTCTCGATGTGGAAGGTCAGCGGCGTCTTGTCGTCCTCGGCGATGACGCGGAGGTCGGAGCCGTCATCCTTGGCGGCGAGGAAGTTGAAGTTGCCGGCGGACAGGCGGACCAGCACCTGCGCCCGCCCGGCCATGCCGGGGACGGCGCCGGCATTCGCGCCGAGATCGACGGTGATCGGCTTGCGCAGCGTCCAGTCGCTGTTCCACCAGGCCGAGGCGGCCTGGGGCGTCAGCAGCAGCGCCAGCAAGGCGCCGAGCAGCAGCCGGAGTGTCATGCGCGGTCGGGTCGGGAAGAAGGATGTCATGCTCGCGTCGGTCCGGGGTCAGAGGCTGGCGCCGAGGGTGAACAGGATGCGGATGTCGTCCGCCTTGGTGTCGCTGGCGTCGATCAGCGGCACGGCGAGGTCGACCGATCCGGTGAGGTGGTTCAGCAGCTTGACCCGCGAGCCGAAGCCGAGGCTGGCGAGCTGGAACTCGTCGTCCTGCCCGGGATTGACGTCCTGCAGCCACAGCTCGGCGAAGTCGCCATAGGTGTAGATTCGCCAGTCCTCGACCACCGCGGGGTCCAGCAGCGTCCCGAGATTGGGCGTCGACAGGCGCAGCGAGGCGATCCAGCCATTGTCGCCGAGCTCCTCGGATTCGAGATAGCCGGGCACGCTGGAGACGCCGCCGGCGCTGAACTGCTCGTTGCTGATCAGCGGCTGGCCGGCCAGCTGGCCGTCGAACCGGGCGGTCAGCTCGAACGCGGCGGGCAGGATCTGCTGCCGCTCAAGCCCGGCGCGGAAATAGCTGAAGTCGCCGGACGCGCCGGTGCGCTTCTGCGCGAACTTGTCGTCCGGGTCGCCCAGGCCGCGCAGCCCGAAGGTGGCGGCCAGGCTGGCCGTGGTCATGCCCTGCGCATCGGGCCGGGTGGCGTTGTATTCGATCGTCGCCGTGGTGTAGGTGATCGGCGTCTCGGATTCGTCGGTGCCGAACACCTGGCGCTCGCCGAAATCCTTCCAGTCCAGGCCGAACATCAGCGTGTGGTAGAAGTCCGGCAGGCCAGGCAGGGGCAGCACGCCGCGGCCGCCGACGATGGTGCCGTCGCCGATCACGTTCACCCCACCCAGCGTCGCCACGCTGGAGGAGGAGGTGATGCCGTACAGCACCAGGCTCTCCTGCCACTCCGGGATGCGCAGGGTGTAGGTCGCGGCCACCGCCGAGGTCTGCTCCGGGTCCTCCGGCGCGGTGGTGTATTGCAGCGAGATGGCGTGGCCGAGCTGCCACAGATTGTCGTAGCCGACCGAGCCGGACAGGCGCAGCGGCTTGGTGTTGGCGCTGTACTGGTTGGTCAGCTCGACCGAAGCCTGGAACGGCGATTCATCCTCGACATTGAGGTCGGCGTCGACCGTCCCGGGCTCCGCCCCCGCTTTCAGCTGCGGCGTCACGGTGCGGCCCGGCAGCCGGTTCAGCACCTCCGAATCGCGCTGGATCCCGGCCAGCTGCGGCACCGTGCCCTCGGCCAGCGACGGCGCCGCGCCCTTGATCCGGCCGAGCGAATAGTAGCGCGAGTTGCGCACCCTGAGCCGGCCGACCCGCGCCTCCGCCACCTCGAGCCGGACGACGCCCTCGCGCACCGTCTGCTCCGGGATGTTGACGGCGACGGTGATGTAGCCGGCATCGCCGTAGCGCTTCTCCAGCGCGGCGCGGGCGCCCTCGACATCGTCGATCGTCCTGTCCGGTCCTAGGAAGGGGTAGATCGCCTCCTCGATCTCGACCACCGGCAGCACGGTGTTGCCCTGGACCTGGTACTCCAGGATGTCGAAGCGGCCTGCGGCGGGGGCAGGGGCCGGCGCGGATGACGGCTCGCCCGCCACCGCCGGGGCGGCAGCCGGCGCCTCGGGCGCCGCCGCCTGGGCCACGGCGGCCAGCAGCGACGCACCCGTCGCCCAGCCGGCCACGGCTAGCCTGGACCCCCACCTCGGCCGCATCGATCCCCCTCCGCTGGCCACGGCCCCTCTATGGGCAAAATGCAATAAAAACGCCACACATGCGCCATTCCGAAAATTCAGAAGGGCGAATGTTTTGTTCATTTGTCTAGAAATCTGAGTAGCACATACATACAGACACGTTCAATCACCGATCGAAAAACTAGGAAACGTTTCATGTGGACAAGTCTGTTGTCATTCACGGATCTGAAATATTGATTTGTATGCAGATTTATTACGAAACGATTGCGGAGATTCGTCACGGAACTGTCACAGCCGTGAGGCGGGTGCCCGGCGGAGGCGGCTCCGCCGGGCGTGCTGGCTGGCCAGGTTGGTCGGGGCGCTCAGCTCCCGGAGCTGATGGTGCAGGTGCCGGGGATCGGGCCGGTGTGGATGCTGGTGAGGGTGTTGTTGAGGGCCAGGGTCTTGACCGCGGTCTTGACGCTGGGGGGCAGCGGGGCGAAGCCGCGATTGCGCGCAGCAACGTCGTAGACGCCGCCATTGGTGTAGTCGGTGATGAACTTCCGGATCGCCGCGGTCTCGGATGCCGGGAAGTAGCAGGTGTAGAAGTCGAGCAGGGTGAAGCCGACGATCGGATAGGCCTGGGGATTGGCCGGATCAATCGGATTGGTGGCGTCGTTGGGCGGGTTGTGCAGCGCGGCGGTGTCGAGCGCCGCGCTCCAGTTGCTGACATTGGGAGTTGTCGGCACCACGAAGCTGTCGACCGCGTTCTGGGTATGGGTCGGAGCCGGCGGGATCGGCTTCACCACGGCCGGGCTCTGGCCGTGTTCGAAGCTGTCGCGGGTCTGCAGATTGGCCGCCACCGGCGCCGGCGAGACCTCGGGCGCGATGGCCTGCTGGGTGTAGGTCGGGCCGACATAGCCGATGGCGCCGGTGGTCGAGGCGACGGCGGTCGCCACGCCATTGTCGCCCGTCGCCTTGACGAAGGTCGTCGGCCAGCTGACGACGGTGCCGACGCCGAAGCCATAGTTGGCGAGGGGGCCCGGGACGACAGGATGGCTGGTGTCGACACCGCCATTGCACACCGTTTCGAGGTGGCGGCTCAGCAGGAAGGTGGTGCCGCTGCTCTCCTGGCGGACGACGACCCGGATCGGCGTGGACGCGGTGACCAGCGGCTGGCCGAGGTTGTCCTCGGTCAGGACCGGGTCGTTCCAGTTGGTGATGGTGCCGGCGAAGATGCCGCAATAGGCCCGGCGCGACAGGTAGAGCCGGCCGGAGCCGCCGATCGTCATTTTGGCGCTCGGGCTGCCGCCCGCCGGAACGATGCGGCTGGGATGAAGGGTCAGGCCGGTGGTGTTGAAGGCGATCGCGACCGGCATTCCTGCAGCCGGGATCTGGATCGCCGGGCCACGCGCGGACCGCGGGCCGGTTGCGGAATTGTAGGCGAAGATCTGGGCGGTGGTGAGGACGGAGTCGCTGCCGGCGAAGTCGAAGAACTCGCGGCCCGCGCCGTAGCCGACCCCGATATGCGGCGTGAACGTCTCGTCATAGGGGATGAACGGACTCTCGTAGGGCCAGTCGCTCGGCAATGCGCTCGGCGACTGCTGGTTGAGGAACGCCGCGAGGCCCGCGCCGCTGCCGACCGGGGCATAGACGACGCAGGTCCGGGTCCCGCCGCCCGTGAGCACCTCGCTGGGGTTGCAGTTGAGGAGGGTGAGGCCGCCGTTGGTCTCCTGGAACCAGCGCAGATACAGGCCGAAGGCCGCGCTCGACCCGCCGCTATAGAGGGCCGCGGCAGGCGCCTGAGTGGTGCCGGACAGAAGGCCGCCCGCGGCCAGGGCGGCGAGGCACAGGCGTGACGAAAATCGCTTCATGAAATTCCCCTTCTCGATGCAATGGCTGGTTTCGTCGTTCAGGGGCGTGTGGCGGCGCCCCTCCTCCTCGGAACGTCATTCTCGTGAGAGCGGGAATCTCTGTCCGATCGGGCTGTGACGAGATCCCCGCTTTCGCGGGAATGACGGGAACGGGTTGGGATGACGAAAACGGAGCGGGATGCCCGCGCGCCTACCCCCCCTCGTAGCCGAGGAAGGCGCCGGTGATCAGCAGCGGCGGCGGCTCGGTGGAGGGCTGGGCGCCGCGCTGTGCCTGCTCGCGCACCGAGTCCTCGATCGCCCGCGTGGCCTGGGCGGCGACGTCGCTGACGCCGGCGATCGAGGCCGGGTTCACCGGTGCGCTCGGCAGGCCCACCGTCTGGCCGCCGACCTGGATGTTGTCGGCGTTCAGCACCTGCAGCGCGAAGACGTTGAAGTTGCCGGAGACGCGGATGCCGCCCTCGCCGGCATCGACCACGCCGTTCGGGGCGTAGAGGTCGACATCGCCCGGCGGCTGCAGCGCGCCGATGCCGCTGCCGCTGACGACGCCGCCGGGTTCGACCTGCAGCGTGCCGGTGTCGCTGAGGCGCACGATCGCCGGCGCGGTGCTCACCGCGCTGCGCGAGCCGGCGCCGGCGTCGATGTCGCCGAAGGAGGACCAGAACAGGATGTTGCCGCCGCCGGCGGTGAGGGCGCGGGAGGAGCGGATCAGGATATCGTCCTGGGCGAACACCCGGATGTCGCCGCCGAGCACCGTCCACAGGCCGGAGTCGTTTTCGTCCTTCGGGTCAACACCCGTTTCCTCGGTGTTGGCCCCGAGCTGGATGCCGCCGCCGGGGACCAGGATCGAGATGTCGCCGCCGCGCTGGGTCTTGATCTGGCTGTCCCGCATGGTGATGCCGCCGGCATAGCCGTCGCCGGGGAACATCGCATCGGCGGCGGCATAGCCGCGGTCGGTGGCGCCGAAGCGCGGGCTGGCCGGATCATTGGCCTCGCGGCCGGAGGCGCGCAGCTCGGCGAAGAGGATGTCCTGGACCAGCGAATCCTGCTGCTGCCGCGGCAGCGCCCGGAACAGGGCGAAGGCGGTGGCGGCATCCAGCCCGCTGCGGCCGGTCAACGCCTCGACATAGGCGATCATCTGCGCGGTGTAGATCGACGACCCGTCCCCTGCCTGCAGATAGACGTCCAGCCCGGTGTAAAGCGCCGGATCCAGATAGCGGGTGAGGAAGGCGGTGAGGTCGCGCTGCTGGTCGCTGCCGAGCCCGGCGATCACGGCGATGTCCGCCCCCTGGTCCGGCAGGACCGAGGTGCGCAGGTTGCCGTCGGTCAGGATGCCCTGGCCGTAGCCGAGATCGATGTTGCGCCCCGCGCTGACCTCCAGCCGTCCCGGACCGCCGACCAGGATTTGTGCGCGCTCATTGGCTTGGTTTGCTGCCAATGCCAGGTCGATGTCGCGGCCGGCCTGGACCAGCGTGACGTCGCCCGGATCGGTGTTGGTGGCGATGATCGAGAGGTCGGCGATATCCGTGCCCGCGCGAAGCTGCAGGCTCTTCGGCACGATCAGGTCGTAGGCAGATCCGAGGAACTGCCCTCCCTGTCGTATGTCGCCGGCGACGGCATAGATCCGCGCCGGATCGCGGTCGCCGACATGCCGGCCGGCCTGGTCGAGCCGGCTGTCGGTCAGCAGATGGGCGTTCATGAACTGCAGTTGTTCGCCCTGGCCAAGGAAGTTCTGAAAATTCACATCGAGGGGGTTCAGCGGCGTCGGCTCGAATTGCGGAAGGGCATCCGCCATGGCGACAGACACAAGCACAAAGTCGAACCTCGGCGGCACGGTCGGGTCGCCTCGCGGCCGGAACACGACGTCGTCCGCCGCCAGCAGTTCCAGCGTGCCCCGATCACCGCTGGCCAGGACCATGCCGCCGTCGATCAGGATGTCGCCGCCGAAGGCGGTCGCGCGCAGGGCCGACGGGTACAGCAGCATTGCCCTGGCGATGTTCGGCGCACCTGATCTGCCCGCCAACCCGGCGACCGTCTGGCTGTCATTGCCGAAACGGACATCGCCGCCGATCGATTCCAGGCTGACCGCGCCGTTGGCACCGCGGGAGAAGAAGCCGCCAAAGAGATGCTGGTCGATGTTGCCGGACCAATTCTGCCGCACAGACACCGGCAGCAGCATCGGGTCGAGCGCGGTCTCGATGGTCAGGTCGCCGCGGCTGCGCAGCCGGAAGAGGGCGTCGCCCACCGCCAGGATGGTGCGGGGGGTGTATGTGTCGAAGGTGACCTGGCTGAAGGCAGACGCGCCGCCCCTGATCGCGCCGCCGGATTCGATGGTCGCGTCGCCGCGACCGACATAGTAGACGCCGCTGACGATGTCGCCGAGCGCGTCGACCGTCAGGCTGCCGCCATTGCGGATGTTGACGACCTGGCCGGACCCCGTGTCGGAGACCCAGCCGACGGTCGGGATCGCCGCCGACAGGTTGGAGATGTCGCCGCCGGCCCTGAGCGTGACGTTGCCGCCGCCCAGCGCGCCGACGCCCTGCTGGAAGCCGTCGACATCGATCCACCAGCTGGTCTGCAGGTCGGTGGTGCCGTCGGCGTCGCCCTGGCGCCAGACATAGTCGGTGACCAGCTGGGCCGTGGGCACGCCGTACAGGCTGCCGCGGGCGGTGACGGTGATGTCGCCGCCGCCGGTCGGGTAGGTGGCTCCGGCCGGTGGGGTGAAACCATCCTCGTCCGGATCGATCTCGATCGGCCGGCCGGCGGTGTAGATCATGGCCGGCTGGATGAAGCCGCCGGTGTCGGGGTCGAGATTCGTGGTCTTGCGCGAGCTCAGCACCACGTCCATGGCCGCGGCGACGTCGATGTCGCCGGTGCCGGTGCGGATATAGAGCGGCCGGGTGGTGCCGTCGGGGAGCGCGGTGTCGACCACGACGCTGCCTTTGCGGTCGGGCCGGGCCGGGTCGGGCGGGTCGGCCGGGCCGTAGCGCTCGAGATCTGCCTCGGCACGCAGCGCCAGCGGATCGGCGCCCGCCACGTCGGCACCGGCGACCAGGCGGTAGGACCAGCTGTCGCCGCCATGCGGCGCGGTCTTCGGGCTGCCGGTGATGGGGTCCAGGATCGGCTCGCCGTTCTGGTCCCTGGCGATGGCGAAGCCGTCGCTGAGATTGCCCTTGAAGACCAGGTCGCCGCCGGCGCGCAACGTCAGGACGCCGGGCGCCAGCCGCTCGCCGTCGCCGGTCTGCAGCAGCGCGTACAGATCCAGATCCGTGTCCAGCGTCATGTCGCCGGCGCTGCGCAGCTCCACCCCGGCCATGGCCGTGACGCCGGCGCCGAAGCGATTCCTGATCGTGCCGGCCGTGCTTTCCGCAAACGCTTCGACGTCGGTCTTGATCAGGCCGCCGTCGATCACCGAGACGTCGTAGACCTTGTACGCCTCGACCGCCACCTGCCGGGCCCCGGCGATGCCGCTGCCGATCCGGGTGATCGCGACATCGGTGCCGTCGGCGGTGCGCGGCGCACGCAGATGCACGGTGCCGGTGTCGCCGCCAGCGCCGACCGCGATGGCCGATCCGGACCGCAGGTCCAGCCGGCCGCCATCCCCGGCCGCGAGCAGCACCGAGCCGCCCTTGCCGGCGGCGTCGGCCGCGGCGCCGGAGGCGTTCAGCACCGCACCGTCGTGCAGGGTCAGGGTGCCGCCTGCCGCCAGGCGAATGTCGCCCCCGATGGCGCCGGACGCGTCGATGGCGCCGCCGATGTCGAGATTGCCGCCATCGGCCGCCAGCGCGAATTCGCGGGCGGTGACGGTCTGGCCGGCGCTGAGCGCGACGTCGCCGCTGCGGATGCGCAGCCGCTGCGCCTCGGCGAAGCCCGCCGCCGACAGCTTGCCGGCCAGCGCGTCGAAGCTGCCGTCCAGCCGGCCGAGGTCGAGATCGGCCTGGCCCTGGCGGGTGCCCGCCGCCGAATGCGCGTCGATCGTGCCGTCGGCGACGAACCGGCCATGCGCGGCGTCGACGATCAGCCGCCCGGCATCGCCGCCCGGGCCGCCGCCGATGGCGATGCCGGCGCCGCTGGCCAGCACCACGTTGCCGCCGGCCGAGGACAGCTTGACCACGCCGCCCGGCGCGTATTCGGTCTGGTCGAAGAAGCGGCGCTCCACCCCGGCGGCATCGATCGTGGCGCCGCCGGCGATGATCAGGTCCCCGGTCGCCGCCGCCTCCAGGATGCCGGCGCGGGCCTCGATCCGGCCGCCCAGCGAGACCGTGCCGCCGGACAGGCGCAGGCGGCCGCCGATCTCGTCGAAGCCCGGCAGGTCCGGCGCGGCCCGGCCCTGAAAGCTCAG